>DATLUU010000158.1:0-2968 GCA_035577885.1 Verrucomicrobiia bacterium | reverse complement strand
CTGCTCTCGGCGGACGGCTCGTGGCTCGTGGTGCGCGGCGACGACGGCGCGCTCTCCTCGCTCTACCGTGAGGCGATGCAGGAGGTCCGGCTCGCGAAGCCGGACGCGTCGCTCTCGCTCAAGCCCGCGATCGAGGCGGTGGTGGAGGGCGCCAGGAAGGGCGGCGGCAGCGCCGAGCTCCAGTACCTGACCGGCGGCCTGTCGTGGTCGGCGGAGCACACGCTCGTGCGCACCGGGGAGACCTCGGCGCAGTGGTCGGCCGTGGTGCGTGTCGAGAACACCACCGGGCGCGACTACCGCGACGCCAGCGTCAAGCTGATCGCCGGCGAGGTGTCGCGCGCGGGCGCGCCGATGCCGATGGATGCGGCGCCGCGGGCGATGAAGACGTCGGCGTTGGCGATGTCCGCTCCGGGCTACGCGCCCTCCGAGCAGGCGTTCTCCGACTTCCACCTCTACACGCTGCCGGGCGTGGCGACGCTGCGCGACCGCGAGAGCCAGACGCTGGTGCTGCTCGAGCCGAAGACGGTCGCGGTCAAGCCGCTCTACGTCTACCGCGGCGGCAATCCCAGCGGCGTGCAATGGAAGCTCGAGATGGTGAACTCGGCGAAGGACGGCATGGGCGCGCCCATCCCCGCTGGCCGTGTGCGCTGCTACGCACCGGACGCCGACAAGGATCTGCAGCTGACCGGCGAGACCACGGTGAAGCACACCGCCGTGGACGAGAAGGTGACGCTGGAGATGGGCTACGCTTTCGACCTCGCGGCCGAGCGCAAGCAGGTGAGCGAGCGGCGCGTCAGCGATCGCGAGCGCGAGTACTCGGTGGAGATCAAGCTCCGGAACCGCAAGTCGGTGGATGCCACGATCCAGGTCGAGGAGCCGGTGAACGGCGACATCGACGTCACCAAGTCCTCGCTGCCCGTGACCCGTGACGAGGCCGGCCTTCTCAAGTGGACGGTCCCGGTGGCGGCGGGGAAGGAAGTGGTGCTCACCTACACCGGGCGGCAGCGCTGGTAGTGCGCGGCGCCTTCAGCCGACCTTCTTCGCCAGCCTCTCCACGGTCGTGATCTTGCGCATCGTGGTCGGCTGCCCCAGGGCCTTCTCGAGCTTGGGGCCGCTGACCACGCTGTCGCTGAAGCGCCCGGCGCAGCGCCAGTAGAGCTCGCGGCCGTGGACGTGGAAGTCGTCGATGTCGCTGGTCAACGCCAGCACCTGCTGCTTCGCCGCGGCCGCCGGCGGTGAGCCCAGGAACCCGATGTGGAGCGTCGAGCCCGCGCGCTCCTTCGGGAACGCTCGATGCGCGAGCGTCGCCGCCAGCTCGTTGGGTGAGCGCAGGAACGTCACCACCTCGTAGCCGAGCGACTTCTCCAGGTGCGCGGCGATCTTCCTCTCGAGCGTGTCGGGAGCGGCTCTCGGCGCGTCGAAGATCACGTTCCCGCTGGCGATGAACGTCTCCACGCCGGTGAGCGAGAGCTTCTCGAACAGCTGCTTCAGCTTCGCCATCTCGACGGTGTGACCGCCGACGTTGATGGCGCGCAGGAACGCGACGAGGCGTGGCATGGGAGCGCCGAGACTACGACGCGGAGCCGCCGCGCGTCAGGTCGTGCGAACACGCTGCGTGCCTCGACCCCCGCCAGCCCCTCGGGTACGCTCGCCGGTCCATGGGCTTCCGACTGCAGTCCCCTTATCCGCCCGCGGGCGACCAGCCGCAGGCGATCGACGAGCTGGTGGCCGGGCTGCGCTCCGGCCAGCGCCAGCAGACGCTGCTGGGCGTCACCGGCTCGGGCAAGACGTTCACGATCGCGAACGTGCTCGCGCAATGGGGCCGGCCGGCGCTGGTGATCTCGCACAACAAGACGCTGGCGGCCCAGCTCTACGGCGAGTTCAAGCAGTTCTTCCCCGATGGCGGCGTGGGCTACTTCATCAGCTACTACGACTACTACCAGCCCGAGGCCTACGTCCCGTCCACGAACACGTACATCGCCAAGGACGCCAGCATCAACGACGACATCGATCGGCTGCGGCTCCAGGCGACGTCGATGCTGCTCGAGCGCGAGGACGTGCTGATCGTGGCCAGCGTGTCGTGCCTGTACGGATTGGGCACGCCCGAAGACTGGAAGGGCATGCGCATCGACCTGCGCGCCGGGCACACGCTGCGCCGGCGCGAGCTGCTGGACCAGCTCGTCGCCATCCAGTACCAGCGCACCGACCTGGACCTCTCGCGCGCCCAGTTCCGCGTCCGGGGCGACGTGGTCGAGGTGCGGCCCGCCTACGAGGACTTTCACATCCGCATCGAGCTCGAGGACGACGTGGTGTCGAAGCTCGCGACCGTGGACCCGGTGACCGGGAAGTCGCTGCGGGTGATGGACCGGCTGGCGCTCTACCCGGCCAAGCACTTCGTCACCCCGGAAGCGCGGCTCCAGGGCGCGCTCGGCACCATCCGCGCCGAGCTGCGGGAGCGGCTCGCGATCCTCCGCGGCGAGGGCAAGCTGCTCGAGGCGCAGCGGCTGCAGCAGCGCACCGAGTACGACCTCGAGCTGCTGGGAGCGCACGGCACCTGCCCGGGCGTGGAGAACTACTCGCGCCATCTCTCGGGCCGCGCCCCCGGCGAGCGGCCGGGCTGCCTGCTCGACTACTTCCCGCGCACGGCCGACGGCCGCGCCGACTTCCTCACCATCATCGACGAGTCGCACGTCACCGTGCCGCAGATCGGCGGCATGTACGAGGGCGACCGCTCGCGCAAGCAGACGCTCGTCGACTTCGGCTTCCGGCTGCCGAGCGCGCTCGACAACCGGCCGCTCAAGTTCCCCGAGTTCCAGTCGCTCGTGGGGCCGGTGCTCTACATCTCGGCGACGCCCGGCGAGTACGAGCTGCAGCAGAGCCAGGGCATCGTCGTGGAGCAGATCATCCGGCCCACCGGCTTGGTCGACCCCGAGCTGGTGCTGAAGCCCGTGGACGGCCAGGTGGACGA
>DATLUU010000157.1:0-3375 GCA_035577885.1 Verrucomicrobiia bacterium | reverse complement strand
GCGAGCTACCTGCGGCCGGCGCTGGTGTTCGCGCTGCCCTCGCTGGTGCTGTTCTGTGGCACCTGCTTCGCCATCGGCGGGCTCACGCGCAAGCCGGTGCTGGTGTTCTTCCTTCCCATCGCCGTGCTCATGGTGGGCGTGTTCTTCCTCTGGGAATGGTCGCCGGTGTGGCTGTCGTGGGGCTGGAACCGTGTGCTCCAGTTCGTCGACCTCACGGGCCTGCGCTGGTTGAAGGAGGTCTGGCTCGACGTCGACAAGGGCGTCGAGTGGTACAACGTCCATCCGGTCGGACTCGATGCGCTGGTGATCGTGCAGCGGCTGCTGTGCGTGGGGCTCGGGCTCGCGTCGGTGTGGGTGCTGCAGCAGCGGTTTGCCGCGACGCTGCGGGGGACGCGGGGCGTGGCGGCTCGCGGCCGCACCGCCGCCGAGGCCGCGCTGGCGGCGCCCAGGGCCACCCGCGCTGCGGAGGCCGCCCCGGCGGCGCTGGCCGCGCTCAACATGCGTTCCGGCGTGCCCGGCTTCGTCAAGGGCGTGCTCGAGGTGGCGAAAACCGAGGTGCACGGCTTCCTCCGCCACCCCGGGCTCTACCTGTTCGTGCCACTGATCCTGCTGCAGACGCTCGCGAACGACTACCAGACGGGCGCGTTCGACACGCCGCTGCTCTACACCACCGGCCTCTATGCCGTGGGCATGTTCAACACGCTCACGTTGCTCGTGTGCATGATGATCCTGTTCTACACCACCGAGTCGCTGCAGCGCGAGCGCAGCACCGGCTTCAGCGCGATCGCCTACGCGACGCCGCTCCGCACCGCCGCGCTGCTCGCGGGCAAGGCACTCGCGAACACGCTCCTCGGCGTCTCGATCGTGCTCGCCTGCCTGATCGGCTCGCTCGTCATCCTCGCGGTGCAGGGCCACGTGCCGCTGGACCCGGTGCCGTTCGTGCTGGTGTGGGGCCTGTTGCTCGTGCCCACGTTCCTCCTGTTCACGGCGTTCGTGAGCGCGGTGCAGGCGATCACCAGCAACCGTTACCTCACCTACACGGTGGGGCTCGGCACCATGATCCTCTCCGGCTGGGCGCAGGCGCGGGGCCACATGAACTGGGTGTGGAACTGGGACCTGTGGAGCGTGCTGCGCTGGACCGACATCGCGCCGTTCCAGTACGACTTCGTGCCGCTGCTCCTGAACCGCGTCATGTGGCTGGGCGCCGCCGTGCTCCTGACCGTGGCCGCGGTGCGGCTGTTCGAGCGCCGCGAGCGCGACGCGACGCGGCTCGTGCACGCGCTCCGGCCCGCGGGGCTCCTCGCCGGGCTCGGCTCCTACGCGGCGTTCCTCGCGGTGCCGGTCATCGCCGGCGCGTGGCTCGGCGTCCTCGTGCACGACGGCTACGAGGGCGGCGTGGCGAAGAAGCAGCAGAAGGATTACTGGGCGAAGAACATCGAGACGTGGAGGGACTCGCCCACGCCCGAGCTCGCGGGCGTGGACATGGCGATCGACCTCGACCCCTCGCGGCAAGCGGTGAAGGTCGCCGGCTGGTACGACGTCGTGAACCACACGCAGCGGCCCCTGGCGCGCTTCCCGGTGACCGTGAACCCGGCGTGGAAGGACCTGCGCTGGACGCTGAACGGCGAGTCGTTGAAGACCGAGAACCGCGCCTCGCTCCACATCGTGACGCTGAAGCAGGCGCTCGCGCCGGGCGAGAAGGCTCGTCTCGGCTTCGCCTACACGGGCCACCAGCCGCAGGGCACGTCCAGGAACGGCGGCGCGCAGATGGAGTTCATCCTGCCCACGAGCATCGTCTTGACCGCGCTTGCGAACCCGACCCTGGCGCCCCAGCTCGGCTACAACAAAGACGTGGGCGTCGAGGCGGACAAGAACAGGGCCGACCCGCGCGAGTGGCCCGAGCACTGGTACGAGGGGCTGAACCCCGCCGGGCTCGCCATGGCCGGCTCGTGGTTCGACTGCCACCTCAAGGTCACCGTGCCGGCGTCGATGCAGGTGAACGCCACCGGCGAGAAGGTCGCCGACCAGGTGGCGAACGGGCGGCGCACGACCGAGTGGCGGAGCGACCAGCCGGTGCGCATCTTCAACGTCATCGCCGGGAACTGGAAGGTGAAGGAGCGCGACGGCGCCGCGGTCTACTACGACGCTCGCCATCCCTACAACGTGGACGAGATGCTGGACGCGCTGGTCGCGGCGCGGAAGTGGTACGGCGAATGGTTCGCACCGTTCCCGTGGAAGACGCTCCGCGTCTCCGAGTTCGCGGGGCTGCCCACCTATGCGCAGGCGCCGCCGGGGAACATCTCGTTCTCGGAGAACATCGGCTTCCTGGCGAAGAGTAAGCCGGAGACGAACGTGGCGTTCTGGATCACCGCGCACGAGTCCGCACACCAGTGGTGGCCGAACCTCGCCATGGTCGGCGACGGCCCGGGCACCGAGGTGCTTTCCGAGGGCATGGCGCACTTCTCCACCATCCTGCTCTGCGAGCAGGCGCGCGGCCTCGAGCAGCGGATCGCGTTCTGCAAAGGGATCGAGGACCGCTACGGCCAGCGCCGGGTGAAGGACTCCGAGCGCCCGCTGGTGAAGCTCGACGGCCAGCTCCCAGGCGAGAACCGCATCGTCTACGACAAGGGCGGGTTCGCGCTGTGGATGCTGTTCCGGCTCATGGGCCGCGACGCGGGCCTCGCGGGGCTGCGCGAGTACCTCGCCGAGTTCCGCAACGGGCCCGACCACGCGGCGCTCGAGGACTACCTTGCGATCATGCGCAAACACGCCCCGGACACCACGGCATTCGACGCGTTCGCCGACCAGTGGTTCCACCAGGTCGTGGTGCCCGAGTACAAGATCGACGAGGCGACGATGGCGAAGGCCGGCGCCGGCTGGACCGTGACCGCGACCGTGCGCAACGTGGGCACGAGCACGATGGCGGTGGAGATCGCGGCCACGCGTGGGGAGCGCTTCCCGCACGACAAGAAGGACGCCGAGCGCTACGCCGATGCGCGCAGCACGATCACGCTGGGCCCGAAGGAGACGAAGACCGTGACCATCGCCTGCACGTTCGAACCGGAGAAGGTGGTCGTGGACCCGGACGTCACCGTGCTCATGCTCGAGCGGCAGAAGGCGGAGGTGAAGCTCAAGGCGGGCAGCGAGAAGGTGGCGATGCGGTAGCGGCGGGCCCGCGCGACGGGCCCGCACCCGCTCACCGGTACATCGCCTTCACCTCGCCCCAGGTCTTGTTCTTCACCGGGACGAGGGCGCACTCGGCGCCGTTTCCCTGCCAGCGCGCCCAGTCGGAACCGGGCGTGGTGCCGCCGGACATATGAAAGTTGTTGGCGAGCACCGGCGTCGTGATGTTGATGGACGCGAACACCAGGCACA
>DATLUU010000156.1:0-3025 GCA_035577885.1 Verrucomicrobiia bacterium | reverse complement strand
CCCGGCAACGCAAGAGCGCCGCGGCCTTGGATCTGCAGCGGGCAGCGTGGCAGTGGGCACAGGTAAACCGTGCGAAGGATGGCTCGCTACCGAGCGGGAAGGAGATCGGCCGCCAGTACGGCCGCCACGAGCGCTGGGGCCGCCTCGTCAAACGCACGGGCACAGTAGGCGAGTTCAGCGTCGGAAACGCGCCCGATGACCGCTGTGGTGACAAAGAAGAGGTACTGGCAACCGCCGCGACGTGACCAACGGCTGCTGTGGGCGTCGTCACTTGGCCGGGGCTTCTGGAGTTGGTGACCTGCCATTCTGCTGTTTCGTGTCGGCTGGACCGGTAGGCAGTGGTGACGGGTGGACGGAATCGCGCCGGAGGTTGCATGCCTGGCTAGCTGAGCGTAGTTAGCTTCTCGCTGAGTATTACGCGTCGGCCATATATTTCCTGTTGACGCCAGAAGCGCCTGCGCGGATGTCCCGTCTCGCCCACGCGGTGCGGGAGCTTTGTCTTCACCTGCCAGATGCCGTGGGGGGTGGTCAAGCTGGACTGCAGGCAGAGCGAGGCGGGGTCCGGGGAATTCATCAAAGCGTGGGAAGCCGCTCGCCTGCCGGATGATGCCGGCGGCTTCCGGGTGTGCGGTGTGGTTGTCACCTGAGCGTGAGTGCACCGACTGCGCCAGGCATGGCGATGTACTGCACTACGCTGATCGAGATGACGAGCAACAGCCGCGTGAGCGCCGGCGCTCCGGCCTCTCCCGAACGGCGCGATTTCATCAGCGAGATCGTCGCCGCCGATGTGCGCGAGGGCAGAGTCTCGGAGGTCGTGACGCGCTTCCCGCCCGAGCCGAACGGATACCTCCACCTCGGCCACCCCAAGGCGATCGCGCTCAACTTCGGGATCGCCCAGGAGTTCGGCGGCCGCTGCCACTTGCGCTTCGACGACACCAACCCGATCGGGGAAGAGCAGGAGTACATCGACTCGATTCAGGAAGACATCCGCTGGCTCGGCTTCGACTGGGGCGAGCATCTCTACTTCGCCTCCGACTACTTCCACCAGCTCTACGACTGGGCCGTACACCTGATCAAGGCCGGCAAGGCCTACGTCGACGACCTCTCCGCCGACAAGATCCGGGAGCACCGCGGCACCCTCACAGAGCCGGGCAAGAACAGCCCCTGGCGCGACCGTTCGATCGATGAGAACCTCAACCTGTTCGAGCGCATGCGCGCGGGGGAGTTTCCGGACGGCGCCAGAGTGCTCAGGGCAAAGATCGACATGGCCTCGCCCAACATCAACATGCGCGACCCGGTGCTCTACCGGATCCTGCACGCAACCCACCCGCGGACCGGCGACGAGTGGTGCATCTATCCGCTGTACGACTTCGCCCACGGCCAGTCGGACGCAATCGAGGGCATCACCCACTCCCTCTGCACGCTCGAGTTCGAGGATCACCGACCGCTCTACGACTGGCTGATCGAGAACCTGCCGGTGCCTTCGCGCCCGCACCAATACGAGTTCGCCCGCCTCAACTTCACGTACACCGTGCTCTCGAAGCGCTTCCTGGGGCGGCTTGTGAGCGAGGGCCACGTGCGAGGCTGGGACGATCCGCGCATGCCCACCCTCTCGGCCCTGCGCCGGCGCGGCTTCCCACCCGAGGGTCTGCGCAACTTCCTCGACCTGGTCTCGCTGGGAGGCAAGGGCACGAGCGCCGCCGAAATCGAGATGCTCGAGCACGAGGTCAGGGACGTGCTGAACCGGAGGGCGCTGCGACGCTTCGCCGTCCTGCGCCCGCTCAGGCTCGTGATCGAGAACTACCCAGAGGGGCAGGTCGAGGAGGTGGAGGCCGTCAACAACCCGGAGGATCCCTTGGCCGGGACACGCAAGGTGCCCTTCGCGCGCGAGCTCTGGATCGAACGCGACGACTTCATGGAGGACCCGCCACGCAAGTTCTTCCGCCTCGCCCCCGGCCGCGAAGTGCGTTTGCGCAACGCCTACTTCGTGACCTGCACCGACGTGGTCAAGGACGCGAGCGGCGAGATCGTCGAGCTCCGCTGCGCCTACGATCCGGAGACGCGCGGCGGCGACGCCCCCGACGGGCGCCGGCCGAAGGCGACGCTGCACTGGCTCTCGTCCCAGCACGCCGTGCCCGCCCAGGTGCGTATCTATGACCGTCTGTTCACCCGCCCCGATCCCGGCGCTGACGGCGACCTCTACGCCGACCTCAACCCCAACTCGGAGACGGTGCTCCAGGAGTGCCTGGTCGAGCCTGCGCTCACGGAACTGCCGGTCGGTGAGACCGTGCAGTTCGAGCGCCTCGGCTACTTCTGCCCGGATCCCGACTCGACGCCCGGACGGCTCGTCTTCAACCGCACCCTCGGCCTCAGGGACACCTGGGCCAAGCTCCGGGCGCAGGCCGCCGGGCCATAACGACCTGCAGCACCGCCGCGGCTCTTCAGGCCCCGGCGGTTCAGGGGGAAACATCAGTGACGATCGGAAAGGGCGGCCGGACGGGGCTTCGTGCTGGGGAGCGAAGGACTCGGGTTCCTCGCCGTCCTGACCGCCGACGTCGGATTCGAGGTGCTGTGGCGGCTGCGCCACGGGACGAACGCGCTGGTCCGCGGCCACTGAGAGCAGCGATGCTGGCGAGTGCGCCTACGACATTCCCGGCATCGAGAGGAACTCACGCACCTCGATGGACGCATTCGGCGAGTGGAAATGCGGGTGGCCGTCGAGCAGCGTGCTGATCTCCTCCAGCGACTCGCCCTGCAGAATCGAGTACCCGCCGACCTTGTGGGTGCCGGAAAACGGCGTCACCCTATGCGACCTGGGTGTATTCGCGGATGAAGCCGCCGAGACGGTCTCGCCGTAGAACACGCATGTTGCTCATTTCTACCGGTGGATGGAGACGCCCGGCGGGCGGATCCTGCTGCAGCGACCGGTGCGGCCGATGTCCGTAGTAATGATCGGTGTACTCACCAAGGACCAGCCACAGGTGCCGTTCGTCGGCGATCAGCATCTAGTCCAGGCACTCTCGGC
>DATLUU010000155.1:0-2257 GCA_035577885.1 Verrucomicrobiia bacterium | reverse complement strand
CCTACACGTCGACCGCGATGCCGATGCTCACCGGCACCATCGTCACCGCCGCCGGATTCCTGCCCATCGGCCTCGCGCGCTCCTCGGTGGGCGAGTACACGTTCTCGATCTTCGCCGTGACCACGACGGCGCTCCTCGTCTCGTGGATCGTGTCCGTGGTGTTCGTGCCCTATCTCGGTTACAAGCTGCTGCCCGAGGTGAAGCGTGGGCACGCGAACGCGATCGACGAGCAGGCCGTCTACCGCAAGCCGTTCTACCTGCGCTTCCGGCGGCTGGTGCAATGGTGCGTCGAGCATCGCGGCATCGTGATCGCGGCGACCGTGGCGGCGTTCGCGCTGTCGGTCGTGGGTTTCCGCTTCGTGCAGCAACAGTTCTTCCCGGCCGCGAGCCGCCCGGAGCTCATCGTGGACCTGCGCCTCGCGGAAGGCGCGTCGCTCGATGCCACGCAGGCCCAGGTGAAGAAGCTCGAGGCGTTCCTCACGACGAACGCCGACGTGAAGGACCGGCTCGTCAACTTCGTGAGCTACGTGGGCAGCGGCAGCCCGCGCTTCTACCTGCCGTTCGACCAGCAGCTCGTGAACGCGAACTTCGGCCAGTTCATCCTCAACACGAAGAGCGACGCCGACCGCGAGGCCGTGCGCGCGCGCCTGCTGAAGCTCTTCGACGAGGATTTCCCGGAAGTGCGCGGCCGCGTGAACCGGCTGGAGAACGGTCCGCCGGTGGGCTATCCGGTGCAGTTCCGCGTGATCGGCGAGGACAAGGCCGTGCTGCGCGGCATCGCCGGCGAAGTGGCGGCACTCATGCGCGAGAACCCCTGGACGCACGACGTCAACTTCGACTGGGAAGAGCCTTCGAAGGTGATCCGCCTCGACATCGACCAGAACCGCGCACGCGTGCTCGGTATCTCGAGCCAGGAGCTCGCGCAGTTCCTCGCGACGGTGCTCTCCGGGCAGGCGGTCACGACGTACCGCGAGCGTGACCGGCAGATCGACGTGGTGGTGCGCGGCGGGCGCGAGGAACGCGTGTTCCTGGGCCAGTTGAAGGACCTCGCGGTGCCCGTCGCGGGAGGCCGCAGCGTGCCGCTCGCGCAGGTGGCTGCGGTCACCTACGGCTTCGAGCAGGGCATGTACTGGCGCCGCGATCGCTCACCCGCGATCACCGTGCGCAGCGACCTGAAGGACGGCATCCAGGCGCCGGTCGTGAGCCAGCAGCTCGAGGCCGGGCTGGCGGCGCTGCGCGACAAGCTGCCGCTGGGTTACCGCATAGAGACCGGGGGCGCCATCGAGGACGCCGCACGCGGCCAGCGTTCGATCGCGATCGTGGCGCCGGTGATGGTGGTGGTGATGGTCACCGCGCTCATGCTGCAGCTGCAGAGCTTCTCGCGCGTGGCGTTGGTGCTGCTCACGGCGCCGCTCGGCCTCATCGGCGTGGCCGCGGCGCTGCTCGCCTTCAACGTGCCGTTCGGTTTCGTCGCGATGCTGGGCACGATCGCGCTCGCCGGCATGATCATGCGCAACTCCGTCATCCTCGTGGACCAGATCGACCACGACATCCGCGAGGGCAGCGTGCCCGCGGAGGCGATCGTCAATGCGACCGTGCGCCGCTTCCGTCCGATCATGCTGACGGCCGCCGCCGCGGTGCTGGCGATGATCCCGCTCACGCGAAGCGCCTTCTACGGACCGATGGCGGTGGCGATCATGGGCGGCCTGGTCGTGGCGACGGTGCTCACGCTGCTGTTCCTGCCGGCGCTCTATGCAGCGTGGTTCCGCGTGCCGCGCGCGGGCGTTGCGCCCGTGATGAAGGAATCGGGCCCCGGCCTTGCCCGGGGCGACGAAGCGCGCCGGGGTGACGAAGCGCGCCGGGGCGACGATGCGCGCCGGGGTGACGAGTCCCGCCGCGGTGATGATCAGGGCGACGCTCTCGAGGACCTGCGCCCGGCCGAGTGACCGGCCAGGTCGCACGCCACCGTCGGCCACTCGTGAAAAAGCCTCCGGCCGAAGCCGGAGGCCTTCTCGTCCTACCCCGGAACTAGTACTTCGAGACCGTGGAGGTGGCGCAGAACTGCGAGGTGCCGAAGGTGGCTGCGAGCCTGTCCACTGCGGCCTTCGCCTGCACGATGCCGTACCCGTACGAGTTGTCGCGGCCCACGGTGCCCTTGTCCTTGGCAGTGGCCGTCAGCGCATCGCGGATCTGCTGGTTGGTCGCCTGCGGGTAGCAGCCCCAGACCAGCGCCGCCACGCCGGAGGCGTGCGGGGTG
>DATLUU010000154.1:0-17066 GCA_035577885.1 Verrucomicrobiia bacterium | reverse complement strand
CGGGTCTCGCCGCGAAGCGGGTTCGGGCTCGGGATGCCCAGCGCGAACGTCGCGGAGGGTGAGGTCGGTGCGCCGCCGACGCCCAGGGGTGTTCCGGCCGGGATACTGTTGATCAGGAGATCGATCCAGCCCTTGAAGTCGGCTTGTGGGTCCTCGTAGCTGTCCTTGACGGCCAGGTCGGGGCGCCCATCGCCGGTCAGGTCACCCGCCACGAGCTGCACCGGGTGGTAGCCGGTCCCGAACCAGGTCGGGGCCGAGAACGAGGCTCCGCCGGTGCCGAACACAATTCCGATTTTTCGGGGCCATGCCCCAGTGGGAAGAGAAGCCCCGTTGGCCAGGAACGCCGCGTCGAGCGTTCCGTCGCCGTTCCAGTCCGCGAGGACGTAGCTCTGCGCCGGCGGCAGCGCGATCGCAGCCGGCGCGTCGAACGTGCCATCGCCGTGCCCGCGCAGCCACGACGGGGACCCCACGGCGTTTCCGGCGAAGACATCGAGCCGGCCGTCGCCATCGAGATCGGCGGCCTGGATCGCACCCCCGAGCGTGACGATGCCCGGGAGCGCGTCGCCGAGACCATCGGGTCCTCCGAGCCGGACGCTCAGGTTGTTTCCGGTGCGGATGATCGCGTCGTCGCGGCCGTCTGCATTCAGGTCGCACACCACCAGCTGGCTTCCGCCACCCGACCACGCACGCGATGGCTCGAAGACCGTGTCGCCACGATTGCGCAAGACGAGCAGCGAGTCGGGCCTGAGGAACAGCACTTCGGGATAGGGGTCTCCCTCCGCGCGCATGACGCCGAGGACGCCGGCGATGGACCACTGCTGTCGGCCCGTGAACGCACCTTGACCGTCTCCCAGCGAGACCCCCGAGTTGGTCACGATGTCGCTGTGGCCATCCAGGTCCAGGTCGGCGATCGCGATGTCGCCCCACATCTCCACTGCACTCCCCAGCCGGAACTCGCCGCCGCCCAGGCCGAACTCGATCTCCTTCGTGTCGTGATCGTAGTTCGTGACCACCAGATCGAGCGTCGGACCGTCATCGACGCGCGCCGCGATCAGGCCCAGCCAGTTGTAGACCGACCGCAGGGGCGCGGGCCCAAGACGTCCGGAAGCAGAACCCGTGTACAGTGAGACGCCGGCCCCGTCGGGTTGCAGGAAGTCATCACGACCGTCGCCGTCCACGTCGCCGAGGACACCCGGGGCATCGCTCTGCACTGTGCGTGCAAGGGCCTCGCGAAACCCGCCGCAGCCATTGCCCATCATCGGCGACAGGACGGGCCCACCCCTGGATCTGACGAGCATGATCACGTCCTGGCGGCCATCCCCATCCACGTCCCCACCGGTGAACACGCCCGGCAGGCGAAGGCTCGCCGATGTGGCGAGCGACGGCACGCCGGGCGCCTCACCGGGCGAGTTCACGGAGGTCCGGCAAACGGGCGGGTTCAGGCCCCCACTGCCATCGTTCACCAGGACGTGGAAGAAATAGTTGTAGTACCCGTCGTTGACGCCATAGACGACGTCGAGATGGCCGTCCCCGTCGAGATCCGCGAAGCTCGGGTATTCGCCGTAGAGGGCGAAGCTGCGATCGCCGCCGAACGTGCCGTCGCCGCGGCCGTAACGGATCGTCAGCGTGCCAACCCCGATGTCGGGGTATGGATCGGCATCGATACACCCAACGGCGATGGGGTCTGGGTACGAACCGGGCATCGGGATCGGCGCCTGGAACCCTCCCGCCCGATCGCTGAGCAGCACCACGCCCCCCTCGCTCGACCAGCCCACGAGGTCGGGAAGGCCGTCGGCGTCGATGTCCGCGACCGCGAGTCCTTCGACCGGTGTCGCGGTGGGGAAAGACGTCGGCGATTCGAACTTCCCGCCGCAGCGACCGTGGATCAGGACGATGCCCGGCGGGTCGTAGCCTCCCACCGCGACGTCGGGGCAATCGTCACCATCGAAGTCGGCGATCGCCACCCCGTGCGGATGGCTCGGCACCGGGATGATCGCGCTCGAGCCGAGATCGCCGTTGGGCTCGGCCATGAACACCTCGACCGACATCTGGTCGGTGTGCGTGGCGACGGCGAAGGCGCCGGTCCGGTGCCATCGGGGCGACGCGGCCACGGCGTACACGGGAGCGTAGGACGGGAACCAGCGGTACGGGGCATCGAACAGCGGCTGCGCCCGGAGCCCGCAGGGGCTCGCGGCCGCCATCAGCAGTGCGGGGATGACGAGAGACATTGCTCGCATGGCTGCCTTCGCGGAGCGGAGCCGCGATCCGACGGATTCCGGATCGAGCGCTCGCCTCACCAACTGACCACGCTGCGCCGGTGGCGACAAGGGGACAATGAGGTCGTTCCCCGAGGCCGAGTCTGGGTTCGCGGAAGCCGCAAGCTGGTAGAGGATCGGAGCGTCCCGAGCACGCTCGCACGCACGCGCCGACGAGGGACACCTGCGGCCGCTCAGGGCAGGCGCGTCACCCGCACGGTGCCGCCCGCGCCGTCGCGCGGGCGCGCGAACACGACCGCGCCGCGCACCGTGCGCCCCGAGGCATCGCGACCGTCCCAGGTCCAGGACACGCCCTTCGCGCCCAGCGACGGGGCGACGGCCGCCAGCCGGCGGCCCGAAGCGTCGAAGACGTCGAGCGTCGAAGCCTGCGAGCCGCCGCGCGAGAAGCTCACCGCGCCCCAGGCGAACGTCGCCGCCGTGAGCCGCGCCGAGGCCGGGCTCGGCGCGCCCGCCGCGAGGCCCTGCATGAACGACTGGAGCCCCTGGACCTCGGTCGGGTAGCTGAGCGAGGCGTTCTCGATCGTGCCGTTGCTCGTGGCGCTGGCGCCGCCGAAGAGCGCGCGGAAATCCTCGGCCCAGATCTCGTGCGGGCGGTCGGCGTGCGGCGCCGACGCGTTGAACGACGGCGCGTCGATGCCGCGCATGCGCGCGTACTTGCTCCAGCCGCCGGCGTCGGCGTCCGGGAGCAGCGAGTACTGCACGACGTGGCCCAGCTCGTGGACGAACTCCGAGTGCTGGTGCTCGCGAGAGAGCGGCCGCACGCCGGGCGAAAGCAGGATCAAGCCTGGACCCGCCGCGGATTCGAGGCTCAGGCGACGCGGGTAGGGAAGGATGAACACCTCGGCGGAGACCTGGTGGAGCGGGAAGCGCACCTCGGCGAGAGCCTCGTTCACCTCCGAGCGCTCGAAGGCGTGGAAGCTGCCGTCGCCCGGGTTCGTGATCGCGGGGTCGGTGGTCGAGGTGACGAGCTCCCAGCGCGAGCCGCCGGGCAGCTCGAGGTAGAGCCGGCCGCCCTCGCTGCGGCAGTAGTCGCGCAGCGTCTCGCCCGCGTCGTGGATCAGGAGCCCCGCGCCACCCAAGGCCGACGCGCGCAGCTCGTTCGCCGCCGCCGGCTTACAAGCGAGCAGGGCGATCGCGAGCGCGGTGAGGGTGCGCCGGCCGAGGGTCAGGGTGCGAGGGAGGCTCATGCCAGGGTTCAAGGCGACGATTGTGCCAGAACACGCTTCGCCTCGAGCCCTGCGGTGCAGCTCGCAACGAGCTCGCAGGCGGCTCCGCCGCACGGGGTTGCGGGAGGCGGACGGCCCGTCGCGGGCCGCTGAGAGGCTCACCTCAGCGGTGCGCTCCAGCCCCCGCGGGGCTTCTCCCCCCGCGGGCCCCGCGCCGTGGGCGGGGCCACCCAGCTCAGCGTTCGGCCGGGACCGGGGCGGTCGGCTCCATGGTCGGCGCCGGCGCCGGCGTGACGCCGGTATCGGAGCCGTCGATGTCGGCCGGGCGCGAGCCGGCGCGCGAGAGCAGGAACGCGCCGGCGCCGATCGTGGTGAGGCCCATCAACAGCAGCGCGCCGAGCATGAGGAAGAACAGCGCCACCGTGCGCACGATACCCGGCGTCTCCCAGAGGATGGCGCCGAAGCCGAACACCGAGGCCACGAGCAGCGAGCCGGAGACGAGCGGCATCGTCACCCCGCCCGAGCCCGGACGGCGGCGCGTCAGCTTGCAGCCGAGCACGTAGGTGGCCGCGAGCTGGCCGGCATAGAGCACCGCCACGTAGACGATGGGCAGCAGCACGGCGATGGGGATGCCGACCACGGTCACGAGCAGCACCATGGAAGCGATGCACGTGAACGGGCCCGAGGCGATGCCGAGGAGCAGCGAGGCCAGCGTGCGGCGCGACGAGGTCACGGCGATGCGCGCCAGCCGGTCGGGGAAGAGCGCGGCGGTGGCCCAGCCGAAGAACAGCGTCACCAGCCAGGCGAGCACGATCATCGACAGCACCACCGGGAGCCCGGGAAGCCCGAGCGTCAGCGGCAGGAAGCCGACCTGCACGCTCTGGCCGTCGACGCGCGAACCCTGGTCGTCGCGCAGCACGCCGCCCACGGCCACCGCGTCGCCGTGCACGACCGCGCCGCGGCGCAGGTCGACCGAGCCGAACACGGCCACGGTCGAGCCCTCGACCTCCCCCTCGACGCGCACCGAGCCGAACACCGCGACGACGTCGCCGTCCACGCGCTCGCCGGAATAGACGGTCGCATCCGAGAACAGCCGCACGATGCCGGTGCCGTTGTCCCCGCCGTGCACCCGGACCGGCCCCGCCTCGACGTCGTCGCCCACCGTGATCGCCGTGCTGTCGGTGTCCGCGGATGCGCGGGTCACGGTGATCCCGTGCTTGTCGATCTCGACCCGCTTCGCCTCCCGCGAGTGGACGCTGATGCGCCCCGGCAGCATCGCCTCGGCGGGGAGGGCGAGCGAAAGTGCGGCGGCGACGGCGAGCGCCGCGGACAGGAAGTGCTGCCTAGAGGCCCAGAAGGCCGACATGCGGGATCTCTCCGGTTTCGCGCCGCTCGCGCGGTCGCATCCACCACAGCAGGCCCGCGCACACAGCGATCGCGGCCACGATCGTCACCAGGATGGCGGGGTGCGCGAGCGCACCCCAGACGAGCTTGAGCAGGTGGGCGGCGAGACCATCGCCGGCGAGGGTCTCGCCCGCGCGCGCAAGCCCGTCGCTCAGCGAGCGCAGCACGAACGTGCCGGTCTCGGTGAGCGAGCGCGTCGCCGCGGCGATCACGCCGTGGAGCCACACTTTCGGTCCGGGCAGCACGAATGCGGACACGATCGCGCCGACGCTGGCGGTGAGCGCTCCGGCGTACGCCCAGCCGAGCATGCGCACCCAGTGCGGGGCCCGGTGCGGCAGCACCTCTTCCATGATGCGCTGGAACAGCTCGGGGCGCGGGTCGAGGAGCGGCAGCGTGCGCAGCTCGGCGAACACCACGCGGAACGCCGCCGCCTCGGCCTCGCACTCGGCGCAGCCGGACAAGTGCGCCTCGAAGCGCGCAGCCGCCTGCGGGTCGAGCGTGCCGTCCAGCCAATCCTGGACGTTGATGGTCTCGGGGCAGCGGTTCATGACGGTGGTCCCTGGAGCCGGTCCTTGAGCAGCGCGCGCGCCCGGTGGATGCGGGCCTTCACGGTGCCCAGCGGAAGGTTCAGCGCCTCGGCGATCTCCTCGTACGACAGATCCTGCTGGTGACGGAGCAACACCACGATACGATAGTGCTCGGGAAGGCTGTCGATGAGGCTCGCCGCAAACGATTCCTCCTCCGCGTACGACGTCACCTCGTCGGGCTTGAGTCCCGTGTCCTCCACGTCCATGGTCCGCTCTTCCGTGGAGCCGGGTTCGCTCACCTCGAGCGAGACCGTCTTCACCCGCCGCCGCCGGAGGTGGTCGATCGCGAGGCGCGAGGCGATGGTGAAGATCCAGGCGCTGAACGGTCGCTCCGTGTCGTACCGGTCGAGCGCCTTGAACACCTTGACGAAGGTCTCCTGGACCAGGTCCTCGGCGTCCTCTGCGCGCCGCACCACCCGCATGAGTACGGAGTAGACGGGGCGTTCGTAGCGCCGGACCAGGTCCCGGCAGGCCCGCTGGTCGCCCGACAGGCACCGGCGAACGAGGTCGGCGTCTTCGCCGCCGCTCACGTCCCCGGGGTCCAATGACGGCTACGAACCCGCGCGGCGCGATGTTTCATGGCGGGGCACAGTATGTTCGCGGTCAGGAGGGGGTCAAGAATCGCGGCCCGAACGGGTTCCGGGCGCGGGCCGAGCGGGTGAAAGCACCCTCGGCAGCCCCCGCCGGCGGCCGCTATTGACCTTGACCCTCGGCGGGCCGGCACCTAGCCTCCCGCGCTCATGCTCTCCATCGCCGAGCTTCGTGCCCGCGAGATCCTCGACTCGCGCGGCAACCCCACGATCGAGGTGGACTGCGTCCTCGAGGGCGGCGCCCTCGGGCGCGCCGCCGTGCCCTCCGGGGCCTCCACGGGCGAGCACGAGGCGATCGAGCTGCGGGACGGAGACGCGAAGCGCTACCGCGGGAAGGGCGTGCTCAAGGCGGTCCGGAACGTCGGCGAGGCGATCGCCCCGGCGCTCCTCGGCGCCGACGCCTTCGACCAGGGCGGCATCGACGCGAAGCTGATCGCGCTCGACGGCAGCGCCAACAAGTCGAAGCTGGGCGCGAACGCGCTGCTGGGCGTGTCCATGGCCGTGGCCCGCGCCGCGGCGGTGGCGCTGGACGTGCCGCTCTATAGACACCTGGGCGGTGCGCATGCGCACGTGCTGCCGGTGCCGCTCATGAACGTGGTGAACGGCGGCGCGCACGCGGACAACAACGTCGACTTCCAAGAGTTCATGATCGTGCCGCTCGGCGCGCCCTCGTTCCGCGAGGCGCTGCGCTGGGGCGCGGAGGTGTTCCACTCGCTCCACGCGGTGTTGAAGAAGCAGGGCCTCGCCACGGCCGTGGGCGACGAGGGCGGCTTCGCGCCCAACCTCAAGTCGAACGAGGACGCGCTCAAGCTGCTGGTCTCGGCGATCGAGGCGGCGGGCTACCAGCCCGGCGAGCAGGTGGCGCTGGCGCTCGACGTGGCCGCGAGCGAGCTGTGGCAGAGGGACGGCAGCGGCTACCTGATCGAGAGCGAGGGCGACAAGAAGCTCACGAGCGCGCAGATGGTGGACTGGTACGCGGAGCTCGCCGGCCGCTACCCGATCGTGAGCATCGAGGACGGTCTCGCCGAGGACGACTGGCAGGGCTGGGTGCTGCTCACGCAGAAGCTGGGCAGGAAGCTGCAGTTGGTCGGCGACGATCTGTTCGTGACCAATGTCGTGCGGCTCTCGCGGGGCATCCGCGACGACGCCGCCAACTCCATCCTCGTCAAGGTGAACCAGATCGGCACGCTCACCGAGACGCTGGCCGCGGTGCAGATGGCGCAGCGCGCCGCGTGGACGTCCGTGATCTCCCACCGCTCGGGCGAGACCGAGGACGTCACCATCAGCGACCTCGCCGTGGCCACGAACGCCGGCCAGATCAAGACGGGTTCGCTCTGTCGCACGGACCGGGTGGCGAAGTACAATCAGCTCCTGCGCATCGAGGAGGAGCTGGGCGCGAGTGCGACGTACCCCGGCCGGGGGGCGTTCCGCGCGCTGCGCTGAAGCGCTCGACGTCGCAGTGAAGTCGTCAGGGCCGCGGCAGGGATCGTCGCGATGGTTGCATTCAAGGAAGGAGCAAGACCATGAAGCCGCGTGATCGCAGCCGCCGCTTCTTTGCGCGTGCACTCGAGTCCAGGGGCCGGGCCGGGCGCACGCGCCACATCCCGCGCTGGTTCTGGCTCGTGGCGGGCGTGTGGCTGGCGTGGGTGACGGTGCTCTCGGACCACAGCTTCTGGCGCATCGCGCAGCTGAAGCGCGAGATCGCCTCATCCGAGGCCGAGGCCGTGCACCTCAAGCAGGACACCGAGCAGCTCGAGAGGCAGGTCAAGGACCCGGAAGCACGGAAGTACCGGGCCGAGGAGATCGCGCGCACCCAGCACGGCTGGGCGGCGCCCGGCGAGATCGTCTACCGCTTCCGCGGCTCGGAGCCGGCGGTCGACACCTCGGAAGCGGGGCGCTAGAGCCCCAAGACCGCGGCCATCCGGAAACCGAAGCCGCCGACGTCGAGGCTGAACGGCTTGTGTGTCTCCGGGTCGGTCACGACCTCGCCCGTGCGCTCGTCCACCATGCGCGCCATGTGGCCGCTCCGGTAGAGCACCGAGAGCAGCACCGAGTAGCGCGAGGCGAAGAACATGTGCACGCCGCCCTCGCCGTAGTAGCCGGGGCTGTCCTGCGTGTTCGTGAACTTGAACGAGCCGCCGAGCTGGGCGTTCGTGGTCGAGTCCACGCCCGCGAGCACCTGCTCGAACGTCGTCCGCGAGTGCGTGTAGCTCACGAGCCCGCCGCCGAAGAACATGCGCGCCTGGAAGTCGCCCTGGTTGTAGGGCTGGAGGTAGTACGAGGCGCCGATGTGCACGGGCGCGGTGATCAGCTCGGCGCGCACGTCGATCGACTGCACCAGCGCCGGCAGGTACTCCTTCGAGGTCTTGGCGCGGAGCTGGCTCACGCCGCCGGAGAGCGCCAGGTTGCGCGTGAGGAAGTAGCGCAGCTCGCCGGTGAAGAGCCAGGCGAACGAGATCGCGTCGACCGGATCGTAGCCCCGAGGCGGCGGCGTGATCACGGTGCGGTTGTAGAAGTCGATGACGTTGTTGAGGTCGCCGGCGTCGATGCCGGTGGGGGTCGCCGACGCCACGAAGTTGAACCGATGCACCTCGGCGGCGGCGAGCACGGCTCTCGGCGTGAGCACCGCGAGGGCCAGGGCGAACGCCGCCAGGGCTGCGGACCGCGGACGGAACAACGGCACCTCCGGAAGACTTGGGGCCGCGGCACTTGGCAAGGCGCGCCCCGAGTTAAGGGTGACCCGGTCGAGCGCGGCAGCATAGCCGCCACCGCGAGGCCCCGCAACCACTTGGAGGCCGCCGCCACCCCCGGCCCCTTGACACTTCGGGCCACCGGACCTACGTTGCATGGACCTGATGCGGGGTGGAGCAGCCTGGTAGCTCGTCGGGCTCATAACCCGAAGGTCGCTGGTTCAAATCCAGCCCCCGCTACCACTTGGGGCCTGACCGGTTCGACCGGCCGGGCCCCAGACCTTTTTCGGGCGGGGAGGTCCCCGGCCCGGTCGTGGGTTCAGGCCCTGGCGCGGAGCACGGTGACGAGCGCGTCCACGCTCATCACCAGGAACAGCACGAACAGGTAGAGGATCGAGTAGCGGAAGAGCCCCTGCGCGTTCGGCACGCTGGGCTTCCGCCGCAACCGTTCGGCTCCGAGGACGAAGAGCGCGCCCAGCACCGCGGCGCTCACCGTATAGAGCGGGCCCAGACCCGCGAGCGGCGCCACCGCCAGCGTGCTCCCCACGAGGACGATGGTGTAGAGCAGGATCTGGCGCCGCGTCTCGGGCTCGCCGTGCGTCACCGGCAGCATCGGGAGCCCGGCGCGCTCGTAGTCGTCGCGGCGGTAGAGCGAGAGCGCCCAGAAGTGCGGCGGCGTCCACAGGAAGATGATGCTCGCGAGCAGGATCGCGGGCAGGCCCACGTTGCCGGTCACGGCCGCCCACGCGATCAGCGGCGCCGAGGCGCCCGCGCCGCCGCCGATGACGATGTTCATGGGCGTGCGCCGCTTGAGCCACACCGTGTAGAAGAGCGCGTAGTAGAGGATCGAGGCGAGCGCCAGGCCGGCCGCGAGCACGTTCGTCGTCGCCACGAGCACCGCCATCGCCATCGCGCCCAGGGCGAGGCCGAGCGCCACAGCCGCGACCGGAGGCAGCGCGCCCGAGGGCAGCGGCCGCGTGCGCGTGCGGCGCATGAGCGCGTCGATGTCGCGGTCGAAGTAGTGGTTGAAGCTCGCCGCCGAGGCCGCCGAGAGCGCGATGCCGACGAGCGCGCCCCAGGCCACGCGCGGCTCCGGCCAGCCGCGTGCCGCGAGCAGCAGCGCCGGGAGCCCGGTGAAGAGTACGAGCGAGACGATGCGCGGCTTGGTGAGCTCGAGCCAGGCGGCGAACGTCGCGGTGCGCGGGACCGGGAGCTCGTTCGCGAGGCTCATCGCGCCACCGCCCGCTCCACGTTCGCGCCCGACTTCGTTCGCAGCCTGGCCGGCGGCGGGTCCAGCGCCGCACGCTCCGCGACCGGCATGGCGGTGAGGCGGAACGTGGCGATGAGCGCGAGCGCGAGCATCAGCGCCGCGTTCCCGAGGTGGAGCGCCGACACCCAGACCGGGATGCCGAGGAGCACGTTCGCCACCCCGATCGCGCCCTGCGCGAGCGCGAGGAGGAACACCACGCGGCCGAGGTTGCGCGTGGTCGCATCCGGCGCCCCGCCCGCGCGCACCGCGACCCAGGCGAGGAGCGCGATCAGCAGGTAGGCCCCGAGACGGTGCGCCATCTGCAGGCCCACGAGCCCCGAGAACTCCGGCAGCCAGCGGCCGTTGCACGTGGGCCAGTCGGGGCAGGCGAGGCTCGCGTGGTTCGTGCTCACCATGCCACCCAGCACCGCCTGCGCCCAGATCGCGGCGGTCGCGGTGGCGAACAGCGGCAGGAGCCCCGCGGGCCGCCTCGGCGAGCGCTCCGGTGCGCGCGTGGCCTGCCGCGCGCGCCATCCCAGCGTGAGCAGGGTGGCGAACAGCAGCAGCCCCACCGCCAGGTGGCCGCTCACCACGTTCGGGTCGAGGAGCTTCCACACCGTGAGCGCACCGAGCAGCGCCTGCGACAGGTAGAGCGCGATCGAGGTGACCGCGAGCCCCCCGAGACGCTTCCGGGTCTCGGGCCGCGTCCAGGTCCACGCCGCGGTCGCGAGGAGTCCGATCCCGACGACCAGCGCCAGCAGCCGGTGGAACCACTCGATCAGGATGTTGAACTGGAGCGGTGGGATCAGCCGCCCGTGGCAGAGCGGCCAGTCCGGGCAGGCGAGCCCCGAGCCCGTGGTGCGCACGATCGAGCCCACGACGATGAGCGCGAACATCACCGTGGCGGTGACGAAGGCGAGCCGGGCGGTGATGGTGAAGTCGCGTACGGCGGGCATGGATCCTCGGGGTGGTGGCGACCGAGGAAACTAGCACATGCCCTGTCCGGTACGCCGACCGGCGCAGGTCACCGTCGAGCCGTCACCCCGGCTGGACCGCTCAAGGAGGTGGCTCACTCCACCACGACGAAGCGACCGAGCACGGTCGCCCCTGTCGTGGACGCCCGGTACCAGTAGACACCCGGGGCGAGCGGTCCGTCCGACGCGCGCAACGCGTACCGCGCCGTGCCGGCCGCCGCGTGAGCCTCGTCCGCGATCACGGCCCGGCGACGCCCCGCGAGGTCGTAGAGCTCGATCCGGAGCGGCCCCGCGGCGGGCAGGGACAGCTCGAGCACCGCCTGGCCGCGCGCCGGGTTCGGCAACACGCGCGCCGCCGTCGCGACCGGGTTCGTCTTGGGGACGTCCAGTGTCCAGATGGCGTCGCCGTTGACGATCGAGACGTCGTCCACATCGAACGTCGCGCCGCTCACCCCCGGGGCGTCGATCGTGAGGTCGAGGTCGCCGTTCCCGACGCAGTGGTGGACGACCATGATGCGGTGCCACTCCGGCGTGAGCTGGTTGGAGTAGAGCGGTCCATCCACGGAGGTCGTCGTCGCGAGCAGCACGCCGTTCTGGTACTCGCGCACCTGCATGCGAACCGCGTCCTGGTCGGCATCGGATCGCACCCACGCGCCGAACACGGCGAGCCGGCCCTGGCCCGAGGAGGCTCCCCAGTTCGGGGTGTCGCTGAGCCCGGCCCATGTGGTCGCGGGAAGCGTGAGGTGTGCCGCGTAGCCGTCGCGCCTTCCGCCCGGCATGCGCGCCAGGGTGGCGCCGATGTGCCCGGTCCAACCGCCCAGGTCGGTCTCGAACGACGGGTTCAGCACCAGGTTGGGGCCGACATGGATCCGCGTCGTCGCCGAGCCGGAGAGGGCATTGTGCGCCGTGAACGTGACCGCGTACGGCTCGTCCCGGACCGCGGCGAACCCGGGGGTCCAGCGCAGCGTGCCGTGCGTGCGGTCCGCGGCGACGGTGAACGTCGCGCCGGGCAGCCCGGTGAGGTCCGCGTCCAGGGCCGCGAGCGAATCGCCTTCCGGATCGTGTGCCGACACCTCGACGGCGATCTCACGCCCCCAGCTGCCGGATGCGTCCGACGGTGCGTCGACGATGGGCGCGACGTCCGCTCCCAGCACCTGCACGGCCACGTCGTCGACCAGGAACGAGCGGCCGGTCGTAGCGAACGCCCCCATGACCTGGAAGTCGAGCGAGGCGCCCGCGCTGTGAGCGTTGGCGAGGGCGCTCAAGCGCTGCCACGAGCCGTCGAACGCGACCGGCGTGGTGGTGGTGGTGGACTGCAGCACGCCACCCAAGTATTCGCGGATCTTGAGCGACGCGCTGCCGGCCACCGCGGACTTCACCGACGCGGAGTAACGGAAGCGCGCAGGGCTCGTCGTGGACGAGACGATGTTCGGGGCGTCATTGAGGCCGAAGGTCAGCGCGCTCGTGCCGTTCACGCTCATGGCGTTCGACCCGGCGATACCGGCGAGCGAGAGCTGCAGCGTCGCGCTCCCGGAGGCGCCCCATCCGACGTATCCGGATTCGAACTGGCCGTTCGTAACCAGGTTGGGCCCGAGCTGGGAGTCGTCGTTGAGGATCGTGCCCACGGCGGTCGCATCCACGAGCGTTGCGCCGGGTGTCGGGGCGAGCTGCAGCTGCACCGTCTCGTCCGGCTCGTACGCCTGGTCGCCGGTGACCGGCACCACGATCGTCCCCGACGACCGATCCCAGCGGAAGTGCTCGATCGTGCCCGAGTGCCGGGTCGTCACGTAGACGTTGCCGTCGTGGTCGGAGACGACGCCGGTGGCGCCGAACTCGGTGGGGTTCTGCATCGGCCCATCGTCGAGCGTCCACTCGGTCAGGAACGCTCCCTGCGGATCGAGCACGACGACCCGTGCCGTGTGCAGGTCGGCGACGAGGAGATTGCCGGCGTCGTCGACGTACAGGTCCCCGCCGGGACAGAAGCCCTTGGTGTCGGTCCACGTCGCGACCAGGCTGCCGTTGGCTGCGAACTTGAGGATGCGGCCGCTCTGCGCCTTGGCGACGTAGACGAAGCCCTGCGCGTCGACGGCGATGCCCAGGGGTCCGTCATTCGCGGGCTCCCCGGGGGTCGCGGTGCTCCACCCGCCAATGGGTGAGCCGGCGCTCGAGTACTTCTGGATGCGGTTGGAGACGACTTCGCTCACGTACACGGAGCCCGCCGCGTCCACGGCGATGTCCGAGCCGACCTGGGTGGTGTCGCCAAAGGACCTGAGGAGCTTGCCCGTGGAGTTGAACACCCGGACGCGGCCGTGGAAGCTCAACACGAACACCTCGCTCGCGGAGTTCACCGCCACGCCTTCGGGGCTCTCGACCTTGGTCGTCTGGAGCACGACTCCCGCGCTCGAGAATCGATTGAGCCGGGAGCTCGGACCATCCACGGCGAGCAGGTCGCCATTGGGCGCCTGCGCGATGCCGGTGGGGATGGTGAAGTTGTGCTCACCCCACTGCTCGATCAGGCGCGCCGGCTCGGGCGCGAGCGAGACCACGCCGCCCGCGGACGCGTAGTCCCCGCTCGCCGCCGAGGCGGTGAGGTCGGAGAGCGAGTAGTCGAGTGCGAGCCGGCGTGGTGTTCCGATCGCCACCACCTCGAACCTGAGGCTCGAGGTGCCCGCATCGCCCTCGACGACGTGAGCGTCCTGCACGGTGACCGAGGGGAGCGCGGCGTGAGCCGGGGCCGCGGCCAGCGCGGCCAGGAGCATTGCGGGCGGTAGTGCGCGGGAGCGCGGCACGGGCGGTGACCCTCACAAGGAGGGCGCCAGTGTACCAATGCGATTCATATTTCCAAGGAAATATTTACGATTTCTGAATCCATTATGAAGGCCCTGTTCACACACGCTTTTCGTAGTCGGTCCCGGTCCCGCGAAGCGGGTCCGAAACGCTGGACCCGGGGCGCTCCGGGCGCCCTCAGGGACCGACGCGCAGGTTCACCACCGCGGCGGGGCGCGTGCGGTCGAGCGACGCGCGGATCAGGAACAGCGCGTCGTTCGGCGGGATCACGTCCGTCGCCGACAGGGTGCCGTTGTTCACGGCCGGCGCGCGCGTGCCGAGGATGCGCCGGTACGAGGTCTCGAGCGGCACGGTGAGCGACACCGCGGTGCCGTTCACGAGCACGATGCCGTTCTGGAAGTCGCGCCGCCACACGCTGGTGGCGCCGGCCTGGAAGTGCACGTCGTCGAACCACACGTCACCCGCCTGGGTGCCGAGGAAGAACGACAGCGCCCCGCTCACCGACAGGGTGGGCGTGAGCACCACCTGGTACTGCCGCCAGTTCGTGTCCACCTGGATGTTGGCGTCGGCGCCCGAGTTGATCCCGACCACGCGCACGTTGCGCGGCGCGCTGGCCTTGCAGCGGAACGTGGCCGAGTAGTTGTTCCCGGGGAACATGGTGAGCTTCCCCACGCTGGTCAGGTTGACCTGCCAGTCGACCGTGCTCGCGGCCGTGATGTGGACCTTCGCCGACGCCACGCCGACGGCGGCCGTGGTCACGTCCCGCGACAACGTGGCCGCGGCGGGAGCGAACTGGCCGAACGTCCAGCCGGAGGTGACATCGGTCTCGAAGCCCGGGTTCGTGATCGCGTCCGGCGCGGTGCCCGCCCAGATGAAGTTGTACGCGGGCCCCAGCGCCTGGCCGAGCCAGCCGGTCTGCTGCAGCGCCTGGCTCGACTGGCCGGTCGCGACGTCCACCGCGTACTCGTCGTACCACCAGTCCTGGAAGGGCGCCGTGCGCACGTTCTTGCCCGGGGTCCCGATGCAGCCCACACCCTCGCCCAGTGCCGCGCTCGCGAGCCCGAAGCGCACCTTCGTGGTGTTCTGCACCGAGTACTCCTGCCCCGCCGTGCCGATGGCGACAGAAGAGACCCAGTTGTGCGGCGGCTGGAAGTAGTCGGCGTCGTCGTGGAAGTAGCCGCGCGACGCGACGTCCCCGAGCATGTTGGACGTCCAGGTTCCGCCCTGCTGGTTGGGGAAGTCCTCGCGCATCCAACCGTCGTACCAGGCGTGCTCGGCGCTGGGGCCGCCGTTCCCCACGAGCAGGAACCCGGGTCCCCCGTCGCGGCGCAGGTGCGATGCCAGCGTGTCGCACGCGGCGGACCAGGCGACGTCCAGGTCGGCGAGCGTGGCATAGCCCGCGCGCTGGTAGTCGATCACGCTCCCGGTGCCGCTCTGCGTCCACGCCACGGTGTGCGGGAACACGTCGGTGAGGATCCCGTCCCAGGTCCCGGTGGCGATGATGTGGTCGCGGAAGATGTTCGCGAGCGCCTCGGCCACCACGAAGTGGCCGCCGGCCCCCTTCTTGGCGATGTTGATGTTGACGGCGAAGCTCCCGTACTCCAGCCCGGTGTTCTTGTCGTAGAGGAAGCCGTTCAGGTCGCGAACCGTGTGGCGGATGAGCGTGGGGATGTGGTTCAGCGAGTCGGGGTCCTCCGAGGGCCAGATGCCCTCGGCGAGCACGTAGGCGAGCACGATGAGCTTGGGGTTGCGCGCGCGCATCGCCGCCACGATGTCGGGCCGGTAGGGCGAGATCGGGTAGACGTCGAGCGCGATCTCGGCGAAGCGCGAGGCGCGTCCGATCTCGAGCGTGTCGAGCGCACCGTTGGGCTGCACGAAGGGGAAGCCGCCGAGCAGCACGGTGCCGTAGAGCCCCACGCGCGGGTAGGGCGCCGGGGCCGCGGCCGAGGTCGCCGCGGCGGTTGCCAGCAGCGCGGCGAGCAGGAGCGCGCGTGTCGGGTGAGATGGGAACATGCTCTTCCGTTATCGGCCGTTCGCGAGCGCCCCCGCAGCGGCGCTCCGGCGCGCGTCCAACCCGTTCGCGCGCAGGGTATAGTGCGCTCATGCAGTTCGCACTCCCGCCCGCACCCGACCTGCGGTCAGATACCCGGGGCCTCGATCCGCGGCCCCATGCGAACGGCGACGGCCCTCCCCTCCGCGTGGGCGAGTCCGTCATGCCGGCGCTCGCCACCGAGCGCGCCTGGTGCCGTGAGGCGCTGCTCCGCGTCTCGCGAACGTTCGCGCTCAACATCCGCTGCCTCTCGGGGCGGATGCTCGAGTCGGTACGGCTCGCCTACCTCCTCTGTCGCGCCGCGGACGCGCTCGAGGACTCCTGGCCCGGACCGCCCGCCGAGATGGCGGCGCGTTTCGACGCGCTGGTCGCGGCGCTCGAGGGCGACGGCGCGGCCGCGACGCGGCTTGCGCAGGGCGCGACGTCGCTGAACGGTCGCTCCGACGTGGCGCTCCTGGTCCGCCTGCCGGCGCTGCTGCACGTGCTGGAGTCGCTCCACGCGGGCGACGCGGACGACATCCGCCGCTGCGTGCGCACGATGGCGCTGGGCATGAAGCGCTTCGCCGTGCGCGGCGCCGAGCGCGGGCCCGCCGTGCCCTACCTCGACGACGACGCCGAGCTGCACGAGTACTGCTACGTCGTCGCCGGCTGCGTCGGCGAGATGCTGACGCGGCTGCTCGAGCACGGGCTGCCGGAGGACCGCTCCGACCTCGCCGAGCGGCGCCTCGCGCTCGCGCCCGTGGTCGGGGAAGCGCTCCAGCTCACGAACATCCTGCTCGACTGGCCCGTGGACATCCGCGCCGGCCGCTGCCACGTGCCCGCCTCGTGGCTCGCGCGTCACGGGCTCACGATCCGCCAGCTCCTGAGCGCTGCCCCCGGCGCCCGCGAGCTGTCGCTCCGGCTCGCGAGCCTCGCGAACGACGCGCTCGACCGCGTGCCCGACTACCTCGACACCATCCCCACCCGCGAGCACCGCTACCGGCTCTTCTGCCTGCTCCCCGCGCTCTGGGCGCGCGCGTCACTCCGGCTGGCGATGAGCGAGCCGGACTTCCACTCACAGGTGCGACGGCCTCGCTTGTCGAGGGCGACCGTGATGGCGGAGGCGTTGCTGGGCTTCGCCGCCCACGGCAGCCACGGCGCGACGCGACAGGCGCTCGGGCATGCGCGGCCGCTCGAGTAGGACGCCCGCCGCTGCCGACGATGCTCGACACGTTCGGCCTCTCGCACGGGCGCTGACCTAGAGCATCATCTCGTAGTAGATGATCGGCGCGCGGAAGAAGACACGACGCGAGG
>DATLUU010000153.1:0-7802 GCA_035577885.1 Verrucomicrobiia bacterium | reverse complement strand
CGCTGCGCATGCGCAGGTCACCCGCCGCATCGATCGTCGAGAGCTCGCTCGCATGCCGGCGCAGCCAGTCCACGACCAGGCCCTCGCGCACGCCGTAGTCGGAGAGCCGGATGCTCTTCGCGCCGGTCAGACGCAGCACCTGCTCCAACACCAGCGCCCCGGGGACGAGGATCTCGGCGCGCGCCTTCTCGATGCCGGGGAGTCCCGCCCGCTCCGCCTGCGTCATCCGCTCGAGCCGGCGCGTCAGCTCGGCGAGCTCATCCAGCCCGAACGCATGGCGATTGAGCTGCGGCAGCTCGCGACCGTGGCGCTCGATGTGGGCCAGCTCGGCGAGCGCGTGGATCGAGCCCGACGAGCCGTAGACCACGTCGATCGCGGGGTCGCCCAGCTCGTCGAGCGCCCGCCGCAGCTGCTTCCGCGTCAGCCGCCGGAGCTGCTCCAGCTCGTCGTCGGTCGGCGGGTCGTGCTCGATCACCGTCTCCTCGAGCCGGAGCGCGCCCAGCGGCACGGCCGCGACCTTCAAGAGCTGGGAGCCGTTCACGTGCACGAGCTGCACGCTGCCGCCGCCGATGTCCACGATGAGCGCCGGCCGGTCGGGGAGCTGGAGCGCCGCCTGGACGGCGAGGTGGATCAGGCGCCCTTCCTCCTCGCTGGGGATGACGCGGGGCGCCACGCCGGAGGCCCGCCGGGCGAGCTTCAGGAAGTCGCCGCCGTTTCGAGCCTCGCGCACCGCGGCGGTGGCGGTGCACACGATGCGGTCCACCTTCTGGCGCCGCGCGAGCTGGGTGAAGCGCGCGAGCGCGTCGGCCGTGCGCCGCATGGCGTCGCGCCGCAGCCGGCCGTCCGCGAACGAGCCGCGGCCCACCTGCACCACCTCGCGCTCGCGGTCGAGCACGGTGAACGCGTCGGCGTGCATGGCCTCCGCGATCACCATGTGGATGGAGTTGGTGCCGATGTCGATCGCGGCGATGCGCATGGGGGAACCCTCCCTGGGAGCTACGCGTGCGAATCCATTCTATCGGCGGGTAGCGGCCCGCTCCAGTATCGGTTCGGTTACATCCGCGGAACAAACGCCGAGCGGGCGACCGCTACCGATCCTCGCGGGCGTAGAACACGCTCGTCCACGACGCGAGCTGCCGGAATCCAAGCCGCCGGTAGAGCGCGAGCGCGGGCTCGTTGAAGTCGTTGACGAACAGGCACACCACGCGCGAGCGCTGGAGCAGCCGCGCGCAGAGCTCGCCCAGGGCCCGCGTGGCGATGCCCTGGCCGCGGAGGCCCGGCGGCACGTAGACGCCCGAAACCTGGGCGGCCTCCGACGTCAGCGCGCTCACGCCGGCGCGGAAGCACAGGCCGCGCACGTCGCGCAGGATCCACGTCCAGCCGTCGCGGCACTCCTCCTCCACGCGGCGGGCGAACGCGACCGGGTCGATGGTGCGCGGGTCCTCGAGCAGCTCCTCGGTGCGCAGGTCGGCGCCGGCGTGATAGAGGAACGCGTAGTCCTCGCGGCGCGCGGTGCGCAGCTCGGGCGCGAGCGCGCCTGCGTACCCTCCGGGCGTGCCGGGGGCGCGCTCGAGCACCAGGTAGACCTGGGCGCGCTCGAGCCGCGCGGCGGCGCCGGGCCCTGGGAATTGCTCGCGGAGCGCGGCCACGGCGTTGCGCGGGCCGATGATCTGGAGCCGGCTCGGGACCGGGGATCGCTCGTCGCGGGCCGCCCCGCCGAGCGCGCGATGCGCCTCGAGGTCGTCGCCCGCGGGCAGCACGGCGCCGGAGTGTGCGCCCACGTAGAGCAGCGCCGTCAGCCGGCCGTGCCGGCGCGCTCCCCACCACGTGTCGTGCGGCCGCGCCAGCGCGTCGCGGAGCACGAGCGCGATGAGGTAGACGTTCAAGACCGGCTCGTCCTCGAGGAACGAGAGCACCTCGGGGACGTCGCGGGGGCCGAGCCGGTCGAGGACCGGGGTGCCGATTCCGGCGTGGAGCGCCATGGGGCCAGCCACTCTAGCACCCGGAAGCGCCGAGTCCGCACGAGGAATTTTCGGCAACGCGACCGAGCGCCGCAGATGGACGCGCCCGAGCCGGCGGTGATTACATGCGCGCGGGAGGGACCCCTCGTGAGCGAGTTGGTGATGGTGATCGAGGACGAGAAGGAGATCCGCGACCTCGTCCGCTACAACCTCGAGAAGGCCGGCTATCGCGTGGCCGCCGCGGCCGACGGCGAGGAGGGATTGAAGCAGCTCTTCGCCTCCCGACCGGACGTCCTGGTCCTGGACCTGATGCTGCCCGGGATCAACGGCCTGGAGATCGTGCGCGAGGTGCGGGGCGAGCCGCTCACCCACGACCTGCCGGTGCTGATCCTGACCGCGCGCTCGGCCGAGATGGACAAGCTGCTCGGCTTCGAGCAGGGCGCCGACGATTACCTCACCAAGCCGTTCAGCCCGCGCGAGCTCGTGGCTCGAGTGGGGGCCCTGCTGCGGCGCACCAAGCCCACGGGCATGGGGCGCGCGCTGGAGGCGGGCCCGCTGCGCGTGGACCTCGACGCCCACGTGGCGACGTGCGCCGGCGAACGCCTCGACCTGACGCCGCGCGAGTTCGACCTGCTCGCCTTCCTCGCCCGCAACCCGGGCCGCGCGCTCACCCGCGACGAGCTGCTGAGAAAGGTGTGGGGCTACGACTACGTGGGCGAGACGCGCACCGTGGACGTGCACGTGCGCCGGCTCCGCGCCAAGCTCGGGGAGCACCACGAGATGATCGAGACCGTACTCGGCGCGGGCTACAAGCTCGTCGCCCCGGATTCGGCCGGAGCCGCATGAGGCTCTCGCTCCGGGCGCGGCTCATCGTCGTCCCGGTGGTGGTGGTGGCGGGGGCGGTGACGCTGGCCACGCTGCTCGAGCACACCGCGCAGCGGCGCTGGCTGATCGATCGCGAGTCGGAGCAGATCCTGCGCCTGGCGCGCGAGGCGGCGCGCACGGCGGCGCCGGCGCCCGACTCGTGGCAGGCGTTCGCCGACTCGCTCGACGCCCGCTTGGGGCTGCGCGCCACGATCATCGACGGGAGCGGCGTGGTGCTCGCCGATTCGCGCGCGCATGCCGCCGCCATGGAGAACCACGCCGGCCGCGTCGAGGTGCGCGCGGCGCTCGCAGGCCGCGTCGGCTTCGGCGTGCGGCGGTCCGCCACCGTGGGCCAGGAGTTCCTCTACTGTGCGGTGCCGCTGGCACCGCCCGTGAACGGCGCCGCGGTCATGAGGCTCGCGGAGCCGCTCGTCGTCGTCGGCCGGCTCGGCGACACGCTGGCGCGCGTGTCCACGGCGGCGGCCGCGCTCGCACTGCTCGCGAGCGTGCTGGTGCTGGCCTCGGTGACGAGGCGGTTCGCGAAACGGCTCGAGAGCTTGCGTGCGATCGCGCGACGGATCGGCGAGGGCGATGCCGACGCGCGCGCCCCCGAGGTGCCGCGCGACGACCTCGGCCAGCTCGGTCGCGCCCTCAACGAGATGCGCGGCCAGCTCGAGAGCCGGCTGGAGACGCTGCGGCGCGAGCGCGACGATCGCGAGCGCATCCTCGCCCACATGAGCGACGGGGTGGCGCTGCTGGACGGCGCCGACCACATCGTGCACGTGAACCATCGCTTCGCCGAGCTGCTGGACGCGGCGTGGCGACCCGAGCCGGGCGTGCCGTTCGCGAGCTACGCGCGCATCCCGGAGCTGATCGAGCTGCTCACCGAGTCGCGCCGCCAGGGCCGCACGCTCGAGCGCGAGCTCAAGCCTTGGGCCACGCGCGCCGGCTCTGCGCGCGCGACGGTGACGCCGCTCGGCGGCGCTCCGCCCGAACCCGTGCTCGTGGTGCTCCACGACCTCTCGGAGAGCGAGGCGGTGCAGCGCATGCGCCAGGACTTCGTCGCCAACGTCTCGCACGAGCTGCGCACGCCGCTGACGACGTTGCGGGGATACGCGGAGACGCTGCTCGAGGGCGGGCTCGACGACACCGAGCACCGCGAGGAGTTCGTGAGGTCGATGCGCGACGGCGCGATGCGGCTGCAGGCGCTGGTCGAGGACCTGCTCGCGCTCGCGGAGCTGGAGCGGCCGGACGCCGCGCTCAGGCGCGAGCCGCTGGACCTGCGCGCGCTCGCGGCCGAGCACGTCGACCACGTGCGGGGCGCGGCGGAGCGCGCGGGTCTCGAGCTGGTGCTCGAGCCGGGACCGCCGGTGAACCTGAGCGGCGACCGCGTGCGGCTGGCGCAGGTGCTCGCGAACCTGCTCGACAACGCCGTCAAGTACACCGAGCGCGGCTCGGTGCGCGTGACGCTCGGCGTCGCGAACGGGCGCGCGTGGTGCGAGGTGGGTGACACCGGCCCCGGGATCCCCGCGCGTGATCTGCCGCGCGTGTTCGAGCGCTTCTACCGCGTGGACAAGGCGCGCTCGCGCGAGAAGGGCGGCACCGGTCTCGGACTTTCGATCGTCAAGCACGCACTCGCGCAGCACGGCGGCGAGGTTTCGGTCGTGAGCCGTGTCGGCGTGGGCACGACGTTCCGCTTCGAGGTGCCGGTCGACGCTCGCGATTGACTCAGGACGGATGTCCGAGCGATTGCCGGAATCAATTCACGTCGCCGAAACCGAACAGATACCCGCCCGGACATCGCCCGCGCGGAACATCGCTCAGGTGAAGACGGGAGCGGCGGCGACCGGTCGGGCCTGTACGCGGGGCCCGAGCTTCGCGCCCGGTCGCGGGTGATCCGCGACATCTGCCCTGGCATCTCGCCGGCTCCCGTCCTCGCTCGGTTTCGCGCACACGACCCTTGCCCCTTGCCAGGAGAACCCATGCGCAACGTTGCCCACGCCGGCCACGCCCGACTTCGCGGTCTGGCCATCGCACTCGCCGTCTTGACGCTCGGCGCCACGCACGCGTCCGCCCAGCTCGTCTTCGACGGCAACCTGCTCTTCAACAACAACGCCTCGGGCACGCTCGCCGGCCAGTTCACCGGCGCCCCCGCGAGCCCGACGACGATCGCCGCCTGCCCGTCGGGCTACAACGCCGTCATGCTCGGCACGATCACGTTCCCGCACAACCTCTACGGCGACCCACTGCTGTCGAAGGCCCCATATCCCACCGGCACGCCGAACTTCCAGCCGGCGCTGGGAAGCCCCGCCTACTCGCAGGCCGTGGTGCTGCCGAACGACGGCTTCTTCCAGCAGACCTGCTACATGGGTGCGATCGGCCCCGATCCCGCGGACGACTGGACGAAGGGCTGGACGTACTTCGACTCGACCGGCGCCACGCGCCAGGACCTGCACCTGCCGGGCATGCCGGACCCGCGGCCGCTCGTCATCCACGACAACATCATCGCGCACACCAACCAGTTCTGGGGCGCGGACAGCAACCACCTCGTGCGCGGCCAGTTCCGCTGCGAGGGCGGCGCCAACCTCACGATCGCGGCCGGGACGGTGATCTTCGAGGAGCGCGCCACGATCGGCACGATCCGCATCGACCGGGACTCGAAGATCTTCGCGGTCGGCAAGCCGGACTCGGTGATCATCATCACCGTGGACGACGCGCCCGGCACCATGCACACGGGCGGCGGCGGCGGCCTCGTGCTGAACGGGCGCGCGAGGGTGAACAACGCCAACTCCTGCGCCGGCGACTCCGCCGCGTCCGAGGGCGGCTCGATCGGCTTCTACGGCGGCAACGACGACCACGACAACAAGGGCATCCTGAAGTACGTGCGCATCGAGTACGCCGGCAAGGAAGTGACGCCGAACAACGAGCTGAACTCGTTCACGAACAACGGCCTCGGCGACGCCACGCAGGAGGATTACCTCCAGGCCTTCCGCGGCGCCGACGACGGCTGGGAGGCGTTCGGCGGCACCGTGAGCCCGAAGCACCTGGTCCTGATCGACGGGCGTGACGACGGCTTCGACTGGCAACAGGGCTACCGCGGCAAGGCGCAGTTCGTGATCGTGCGCGGCGTCGCCGACCTGGCGCCGTCGGGCACGCAGTTCGGCGACCACGGCATCGAGGCGGACAACAACGACGTGGCGCCGTTCACGCAGCTCGTGTGCTCGGGCCGCTCGAACCCGACCGTGGCGAACTTCACGATGATCGGGGACCGGTCGCGCTTCGGCGCCGCGTTCCCCGGCTCGGTGTTCGGCGTCGAGCTGCGCCGTGCCACCGCCGGGCAGGTCCTGAACTCGATCGTCTACAACTTCAAGACCTGGGGCCTGAAGATCACCGACGACGTCACCTGGGACGCGCACTGCGCGGCGATCCCCTCGGCGCCGGCGCTCTACTGCAGCGCGGCCACGACCGGCGTGCCGGTGGGCGATGGCCGGGTGCTGGTGACGAACAGCGCGCCGAACCCGTTCCGCAACCTCCTGAACGTGCACTTCACGCTCTCCAGGCCCGGCCGCGTCACGGTGCAGATCTTCGCGGCCGACGGCCGGCTGGTCGACACGGTGGCGGACGGCGACATGCCGGCGGGCGAGCACTCGCTGGCGTGGAAGGCCGGCAGCAGCGTCCCGAGCGGCGTGTACTTCTACAAGGTCTACGTGAACGGCCTCAAGAGCAGCGGCAAAGTCGTGCGCGTGGATTGACGATGCGGACGCCGCTCCTCGCCATCCTCGGGGTCGTGGCGCTGGTGGGCTTCGTGCCCGCCCGCGCCGCGGCCAGCGGCCGCATCCAGGGCAAGGTCATCGCCACCGAGAGCGGCGAGCCGGTCGGCTTCGCCGACGTGCTGCTGGTGCCCGCGGACACGACGATGAAGCGGGTCGGCGCGCTCTCGAACGCCGACGGAACGTTCCTGCTCGTGGCGCCCGCCGGCCACTACGCGCTTCAGATCCGTGCGCTGTCGTACGCGCGGAAGCTGATCCAGGACATCGTCGTCGAGGACGGCCAGCTCCTGCCGCTCAACATCACGCTCTCGCCCGAGGCGATCCAGCAGAAGGAAGTCCTGGTCGAGGCCACGGCGAAGCAGAACACCGACGCGTCGATGATGGCGCAGCGGCGGAAAGCCGCCACCGTGGGCGATGCGGTGAGCGCCGAGCAGATGCGGCGCGCGCCCGACAAGAACGCCAGCGACGTGCTGCGCCGCGTCACCGGGCTCTCCGTGTCGGACAACAAGTACGTCTACGTGCGCGGCATGGGCGAGCGCTACAACTCGACCGAGGTGGACGGGGTGCGCGTGGTGAGCCCGGAGGCCAACAAGCGCGTCGTCCCCATGGACCTGTTCCCGGCGGCGCTGCTCGACAACATCGTGGTGCAGAAGGCGTGGTCCGCGGACCGCTCCGGCGAGTTCTCGGGCGGCGACGTGCAGGTGCACCTGAAGGACTTCCCCGGCAAGCGCGCGTGGTCGGTGTCGCTGGCGCAGGGCAGCACTTCCGGCACCACGTTCGACCACCGGCTCACCTACGCCTCGAGCAGCGCCGACGCGTGGGGCTTCGGCGCCGCCTCGCGCGCCATCCCCGACATCGTCGGCGAGATCGCCGGCAACAAGCCGCTCACGCTCGGCCAGCCGCCGAACGGCTTCCCCGCCTCGACGCTCCAGCAGGTCGAAAAGGAGTTCGCGAACGTCTGGACGCCGCACAACACACACGCGGCTCCGAACGGGAGCTACTCCGGGACCTACGGCGACGAGTGGAAGCCGTTCGGGCACCCGCTCGGGGTGATCGGCTCGATGACGTTCTCGCGCTCGCTCGAGCAGCACGACGAGGTCCAGCGCTTCACCGACGACGGCGCCGTGGCGAAGAGCCAGTACGACATGGTGCGCTCGACCGAGTCCGTGCAGATGGGCGCCAACGGCTCGATGAGCTTCCGGCCGTC
>DATLUU010000152.1:0-3872 GCA_035577885.1 Verrucomicrobiia bacterium | reverse complement strand
TCCCGCCGCCGAGGCGACGTCCTCGACCGGCAACGCCGTCTCCTCGAGCAGCCGGCGCGCGAGGTGCGCCTGCCGCGTGCGCGCGACGTCCAACGGTGCGGCGCCGACATGCCGTTCGAACAGCTCGCGCAACCAGCGACTCGTGACGCCGAGCCGGTCCGCGAGCGTCTCGAGCGAGCCTTCCGTCAGCGCGCCGTCATCGATCAGCCGCAACGCGCGCGTCACGGTCGCAGCCGTGCCGGCCGCGGTCGGCGAACCCGGCGCGCGATCCGGCCGGCACCGCAGGCACGCACGGAACCCGGCCGCTTCCGCCGCGGCCGGCGTCGCGTAGAAACGGACGTTCCGCCGCGCTGGCAGCCGTGCCGGGCACCCGGGCCGGCAATAGATGTGCGTGCTCGTCACGCCCATCACGAACCGGCCCACGAAGCGCGCGTCGCGCGCCGTCCAGGCCCGCCAGCAGATCTCGGGGTCGAGCGTCATGCCCCTATGGATAGCACGGACCCGCGCCCGGATGCGGACGAATTCGGAACCCTGTCGGCGCAGCGCCAGACTCGGCCGCGAGCGGTCAGGACCCCGGCACGATCCGCTTCGGCAACCGCATGGACTGCTCCAGCTTGAGCACGAACTCGACGTGCTGCCACCAGCCGTTCACGATGCTGCCGCCGGAGACGTACGCGATGGAGCCGGTCGCGCCGAGACCGAGTCGCACACGCGGGCTCAACTTGAACGACACCAGCGCGCGGCCCAGGAACTCGGTCGACAGCAGCACGTTCGATTCCACGACGCTCGGCGCCTGGCACCACCCGGTGCCGACGCCGATCCCGGCGCCGACCGATGCGGAGACGCGGTTCGGCTGCCAGAACCACTGATCGACGCCGACGCGCGCGGAGAACTGGTCGAGCGTGATCGGGTCGATGATGGGGACGAGCAGCGTGTCGCCGGACACGGTCGCCTCCTGCTTGAACGTGCCCGCGAACTCCCAATGCTGGTAACCGGCCTCGAGCCACGTCTCGCGCGGCTTCGCCCACGGCCACGCCGCGCCGACACCGATCCACGGCGTGCAGTTCTGCGCATCCGTGCGCTCCTGCGTCTGCAGCTTCGATGTCACGCCGGGGATCGGCGCGAACTGGACCCCGAGCCACACCGGGATGTCGACGGCGTCCGGCGGTGTGTGCGCGCGGGCCGCCGCCGTCGTGTCCGGCGTGAACGACGTGATCGACTGGGCGCGGGCGGCCGTGGAGATGCAGAGCAGCAGGAGCAACGGGGCGGCGAGCCGCATGGATCCTCCGAGAGAGATGGACGCTGGGCGCGGCCGTGCCGCGCGGCGCGCGAGTCTACTGCAGCGCGGGGGCGGCCGGCACGCGCACGAGCACGAGCACGGGCGTGCGCGCGAGCACTTCCGGCGTGGCGCCGAGCGGGGCGAGCGCGGCGCGCGCCGACGCCTCGCGCTCGGGCCGGTACGCTGCGTACACGAACCCGTCACGCGCGGTCACGTCCGCATCGCTGTTCGTGACCACGGACCGCGACACGAAGTTGCGGCGCAGCGACTCGCGCAGCGACGGCGGCGGCGGATCGAACACGACGAGCGGCGCGCGCGGCGGCGATACGCGCTGCATCACCTCCGCGACCGCGCGCGCGTCGAGCCACGGCTCGAGCGCCGGCAGCACGCGCAGGTGGAGCAGCGGCGCCCCGAGTGCCGCGGGCAGCGCGAACAGCGCCACGGCGATGCGCTTGGCACCGCGCAGGTCCGCGAGCAGCGGCATCCATGCGCACAGGAACAACGCCACCGCGAACAGGCGCAGCTCGTTCGCGGCGCCGGGCAGCCGCGAGGCGAGCGACAGGCCGGCAAGCGCGAACGCGGTGCCGATCACGGCAAGCCAGCGCACCGCATGCGTGAGCGCGGAGGCCGGCAGGCGGCCGTCGAGCACGCGATCGGCGAAGCGGCCGACGAGCAGCGCCACGGCCGGCAGTCCCGGCAGCGCCGCGGTGAGCGGCGGCCCGGGGTAGAGCGCGATCGGCAGCGCGCCCGCGAGTGCCAACGCCAGCAGCAGGTGCTCGACGTGCTCGGTGTCGAGCGGCAGCGCGGGAGCCGGCCGGCCGGCGGCGCGCCGGAGCCGGAGCGCCGCGTCCGCGAGCGCGCCGGCCAGGAGCGGCGTCCACGGGAAACTCGCGACCACCGCGAACGACAGCGCGAGCGGCGCGCCCGCGAGCCACGACCCGCGCACGCCGGAGGCGTACGGGAACCACGGCACGCGCGCGAGGAATGGCGCGCCGTGGATCGCGGTCATGATGCCGTACCACGGCAGGCAGGCGCCGGCGACGACGACCGCGCCCAGCCACGGATCCAGCACGCGCCAGCCCTCGGAAGCGGGTTTCTCCGTCGTCACCACCTGCGCGCCCGCGCGACGGCCGCGCCGCGCGAGCGAGAAGTAGAGCCAGAAGCCGGCGAGCGGCCACAGCGCGGGCAGCAGCCCGCCGGTGATCGCCACGGCGCCGAGCGCGAGCCAGCCGAGCGTGAGCGCCACGTTCTGCACCCGCGCGCGCCCGGTCAGGAGCGCGATCCACTGCCCGAGGCCGAGCCACGTCAGCAGCGTCGCATACACCTGCACGCCGTCCGCGCGTGCTGCGAGAGGCAGCCCGAGCGAGCTCGCCATGATGCAGCCGGCGAGCCAGCCGCTGCGCGCGCCGAACGCACGGATGCCGATCGCGGTCACCGCGAGCGCGAGCGCCGCGGCGAGCAGCGCGCGGACGAGGCGCGATGCGGCGACGTCCGTGATCGACCGTTCCGCGCCGGGCAGCAGGCGGATCAACAGCCGGCGCGTGAGCACCTCGGGCGCGTACCCGGGCAGCGGCTTCTCGAAGAACGGCTCGTAGCCGTAGATCGGCGACAGCCACTCGCGGTGGTTCGTCGACTCGTACGCCGTGACCAGGTCGCGCGCCTCGCGCTCGTCGGTCGCGTCCACGGCCGCGAGCCCCGGCAGCAGCGTGAGCGCGAGCAGCGCCACGAGCGCGAGCGGCAGGAAGCGTCTCACGCGCGGGGGAATGCCGGACGTGGGGGAAGGACGCGGTTCAATGATCGGCGGGCTCCGTGCGAGACCCGCAACATAGCCGAGATCGCCGCACGGAGCACTCCGCCGGTCGTCAGCGCACGAGCGCGAACCTCTGCACGAACGAGCGTCCGGGCACGGAGAGACGCACGAAGTAGAGTCCCGGATCGAGGCGCGTGCGCGCCGAGCTCGTCCAGTCGATCGAGTGGCGGCCGGCGGGGAACGGCCCGTCCGCGAGCACGAGCAGCTCGCGGCCCTGGACGTCGTGCACGCTCAAGTGGATGTTCGCGTCCGTCGGCATCGCGAACACGAACCGCGTTCCGCCGTGCACCGGGTTCGGCAGCACCTTCGCCAGCCCGAACTCGGTGATCGGCCCATCGAGCACGCCGGCGGTGCCCGCGATCGAGAACGACGCATTCGAGAGATCCGCGCCGGTGTTCCCGGTCGAGTCGCGGGCGGTGACGCGCAGGAACCCGGTCGCGGTGATGGGCGCGGTCACGACCCAGTCGAACGAGCCGGTGTTCGCGGTGCCCGCGGCGATCGATTCGAACGGCCCGCCGCTGCCGGTGCGCGACAGGCCCAGGTCCACGTTCTTGACGCTCGTGTTGTCCGACGCGGTCCACGTCAGCGACGTGTGCGAGCCGACGTTCAACACCTCGCCGCCATTCGGAGCGGTCACGGCCACGGCCGGGCCCTGCACGTCGGTGAACGTGCCGGTGACGCTCTTGTTCGCGTTCATGAGCAGGTCGCTCGGGTTCGTGCCGCCCGTGAGGTCGCCGCTCCATGCCGAGAACGCCCAGCCGCTCCCGGGCACTGCGGTGAGCT
>DATLUU010000151.1:0-9564 GCA_035577885.1 Verrucomicrobiia bacterium | reverse complement strand
CGGGCGTGCGCGTGGGCCGCGTCGACGGCCAGTTCGTCGCCATGCCGACGTTCGCGCAGCTCGACGAGTCCGACATGGACGTGGTCGTGGCCGGCACCGCGAACGACATCATCATGGTCGAGGGCGGGAGCCGCGAGGTGACCGAGGCGGACATGATCGCCGCGCTCGACTTCGCCATGCAGCAGATCCGCAAGCTCGTGGACGCCCAGAACGAGCTGGTGCGCGTCGCCGGCAAGTCGAAGCGCGCGCCGGTGGAGAAGGTGGACGTGAGCGAGCTCGAGAGCGAGCTGCGCGAGCGCTTCACGCCGAAGCTGCGCGACGCCATCCGCATCCCGGGCAAGGAAGCGCGCCAGGAGGAGATCGACCTCATCGTGCGCAGCGCCGAGGGCGAGATCGGCGAGAAGTACGGCGACAAGTCGGCGTTCATCGGCAAGATCCTGCACGACATCGAGCGCGACGAGCTGCGCGAGATGATCCTGCGCGAGGGCGTGCGCGCCGATGGCCGCAAGCCCGACCAGATCCGGCCGATCACGATCGAGGTCGGCGTGCTGCCACGCACGCACGGCTCGTGCCTGTTCACGCGCGGGGAGACGCAGGCGCTCGTGGTCACCACGCTCGGCACCAAGTCCGACGAGCAGCGCGTCGAGGAGCTCGAGGGCCAGTCGTGGAAGTCGTACATGCTGCACTACAACTTCCCGCCGTTCTCCGTGGGCGAGACGCGGCCGATCCGTGGTCCGGGCCGGCGTGAGATCGGCCACGGCGCGCTCGCCGAGCGCGCGGTGGAGCCGGTGATCCCCGCCGACACCAGCTTCCCCTACACGATCCGCATCGTCTCCGACATCCTCGAGTCGAACGGCTCGTCGTCGATGGCGTCCGTGTGCGGCGCGTCGATGGCGCTCATGGACGCGGGCGTGCCGGTGAAGGCGCCCGTGGCCGGCGTGGCGATGGGGCTCATCAAGGAAGGGGAGCGGGTCGCGGTGCTGACCGACATCCTCGGCGTCGAAGACCACCTCGGCGACATGGATTTCAAGGTCACCGGCAGCACGGAAGGCATCACCGCGTTCCAGATGGACACCAAGATCGGCGGCATCTCGTTCGAGATCATGAAGAACGCGCTCGAGCAGGCGCGCGTCGGCCGGCTGTTCATCCTGAACAAGATGAAGGACTGCCTGGCGTCGCCGCGCGCGGAGATGTCGCCGTTCGCGCCGCGCATCACTATCCTGCACATCCACCCCGACAAGATCCGCGAGGTCATCGGGCCGGGCGGCAAGGTGATCAAGAAGATCACCGAGGAGACCGGCTGCCAGATCGACATCGAGGACACGGGCGAGGTGCGCATCGCGGCCGTGAACATGGAAGGCAGCAAGCGGGCCGAGGAGATCATCCGCAACATCACCGAGGATCCCGAGGTCGGCCGCGTCTACCAGGGCAAGGTGCGCAGCATCGTCAACTTCGGCGCGTTCGTGGAGATCGTGCCCGGGCGTGACGGGCTGCTGCACGTGTCCGAAATCGACTGGGGCCGCACCGAGAAGGTGGAAGACGTGTTGAATGTCGGTGACCTGGTCATGGTGAAGGTCGTTGACGTGGATCGCGACGGCAAGATCCGCCTCTCGCGCCGCGCCCTCATCCCGCAGCCGGAAGGCTACGTGGGTGCCGGGGTGGGCGGGAGCGGGGGCGGCCACCGGGATCGCGACCGCGGCCGCGACCGCGACCGCGGCCCCCGGCGCCGCTAGCCGGAGGCGAGCATCCAACGGCGGGCCGCCCCCGGGCAGCCCGCCGTTGGCGCTTCCGGCTCTCCCCTGTAGGCTTTTCCCAATTCGAGCGGCCGCGGCTCTCACCGCACGGCACCCCTCGCCAGGACCCATCCCATGCCCCGCGATCACGCCCGACCCGCGCCTCCCGGCGCGGGTGCCCCCGGCCAGGAGCTGGAAATGCCCGCGAGTCCCACGCGCGCCGATGTGCTGAAGACCGTGCTCCCGAACGGCCTCACCGTGATCAGCCAGCCGCTGCCGGACCGGCAGACGCTGTCGCTCGGCGCCTGGCTGCGCACCGGGTCGCGCGACGAGCCGCGCGAGCGGTTGGGGATCACGCACTTCGTCGAGCACATGATGTTCAAGGGCACTGCCACGCGCGACGCGCGCGCGATCGCCGCGAGCCTGGAATCGCTCGGCGGCCACCTCGACGCGTTCACCTCGCGCGAGCAGGTGTGCTACACGGCGCGCGTGCTCTCCGAGCACCTGGCGCAGGCCGTTGACGTGGTCTCCGACATCATCTGCCGCTCGCGCTTCGACCCCGTCGAGATCGAGCGCGAGAAGGGCGTCATCCGCGAGGAGATCCTGTCCTACGAGGACAACCCGGAGGCGAAGGTCTCGGACCAGCTCTCGGAGCAGCTCTGGGGCGACCACGCCCTCGGCCGGCCCATCCTCGGCACGGTCGAGACCGTGAGCGCGCTGTCGCGCGACGTCCTCGTGGACGAGGTCGCGCGCCGCTACCGCGCCGCGGACATCGTGGTCGTGGCCGTGGGCGGGCTGGACCACGAGCGGCTGGTGGACGAGGTCGGGCGCGGGTTCACGCTGCCCGCGGGCTCGCCGCCGCCGCGCGACCGCTCGCCGGAGCCGCACCGCCCGAGCGTGCGTCACGAGGAGTGCGACCTGCAGCAGGTCTACCTGTCGCTGGGCGCGCGCGGCCTGGCCTCGGGCGCGCCCGAGCGCCACGCGCTGCGCGTGGCGGAGACGCTCCTGGGTGGCGGCATGAGCTCGCGGCTCTTCCAGCGCATCCGCGAGGACGCCGGGCTCGCCTACTTCGTCTCCACGTCGCTCGACTTCCTGCGCGACGGCGGCACGGTCGGCATCGATCTCGGCGTCTCGCCCGACAAGACGCGCGAGGCGCTCCAGCTCCTGCGCGAGGAGCTCGACCGGCTCCTCGCCGAGGGCCCGGGCACGGACGAGGTCGAGGCGGCGAAGATGCAGATCAAGGGCTCGGTGCTGATGGGGCAGGAGAGCGTGTCCTCGCGCATGTACCACGTCGCCCGCCAGGAGCTGCAGCTCGGGATGCAGATCCCGACCGAGCTCCAGCTCGAGCAGCTGATGGCGATCCGCCGCGACGAAGTGGCCGAGACACTGCGCACGCTCGTGCGCCCGGAGCGCTTCTCGCTCGCGGTGCGCGGTCCGGTGGAGGGTGAGCCGATCGGCCCCGGCGACTGGCCGCTCGGGAACGGCGAGGGCTGAGCGCGGCGCCGGACGCGGGCGCCGGCCGCGCCGGCTTCAATCCGGCAGCAGCAGCCGGGCGCGCAGCCGGCCGTGCGCGAACATCTCGGCCGAGTGCCAGCCCGGCGGCATACGCGCGCCCTCGAACGCCTCGCGCCACGGCTCGTTGCCGGGAAGCGAGATCATCCACTCGTTCGTGATCAGCACCGCGGTCACGCCGTGGCGGGCGCGAAGCTCGTCCAGGTCCGCGACCGTGACCGGCATGGTGACGCTCGGCCGGCGCGCGTACCAGCTCACCCACGGCGCCATGTCGCTGGCGACGAGCGTGCGCTCTGGGATCCGCGCCGCGAGGGCCGCGCCCAGTGCCTCGACGTCCCGTTCCACGAACGCGGCCGGCGGCCGCCTGGCGCTGCGGACGCCCGCCCACTCGGCGGCGGTGAGCCGCAACGAGCTCCACGACAGGATCGCGGCCACGAGGGCCACCGGCACCGCCGCGGGCAGGCGCGCGGCGCGACCCAGCCGCTCGAGCGTCATCGCCCCGAACGCCACCGCGGCCGGCAGCATGGGGAAGAGGTACTGCGAGCGCGGCAGCGTCACCGCCGCGAGCAGCGTCAGCACCACCAGCGAGCCGCCGGCGGCGAGGCGCATGGGCCCATCACCGTCCCGGCGCGGGCGCACGATCCACAGCGCGAAGCCGAGCCCGGTGAGCCAGCCGCCCAACCGCAACGCCTCGCCGACCATGAACGGCAGCGACCCCGCGAGCTTGTGCACGAGCGCGCCGGGGTGCGCGCGGATCCAGGCCAGGGCGTTGGGCAGATGCAGCAGCCGCGCCACCGTGTACTGCTGGAACTCGGGTGCGAGCTGGGTCAGGAGCATGATGCCGCCCACGTCGGTGAACGGGCTCCCGGTCGCGCGCCATTTGTAGAGGAGCAGCGACAGCGCGAACAGTGCGAAGCCCCCGAACGCCACCGCGGCATTCCTCAGGCGCCGGCCGGGCTCGCTCGCCAGCGCCACGGCGGCGAGCCACACCGGCAGCGTCGGCACCACGACCGGGCGCGCCAGGTGCGCGAGTCCGAGACAGGCACCGAGCCGGAGCGGCTGCGGGTCGCGCCGCATGCGGGTCATGACCAGCATGGCCGCCGTCCACGCGGTGGCGAACGGCATCTCCGAGAGCCCGTCGGCGGCGTTCCGGAGCATGCCCGGGGACATGGCGAGCGCCACGCCGACGATACCCGCGAGCGGCGCCGAGCCGCCGGAGAGCAGCACCAGCTCGACGGCGCAGGCGACGGTGAGCAGGTAGCAGACCGCCATGGGCACGAGCGTCAGCCACGCGTGGGCGCCGAAGAGCTTGAACAGCGGAGCCAGCATCAGCGGCAGCAACGGGTGCCCGGCGAGCAGCGGGTAGGGCGGCCCCACGCCCTCGCGCAGCGTGCTCGCATAGGCGAACGGCGTCATCAGCCGGCCATGCTCGGCGAGGTGCCGGCCGGCAAGCGCGTACTGCGCGCTGTCGTACGTGAGCAGCGCGCGGCCCGGAGTCCACACCTCGACCGCGACGCGGGCGCACCAGAACGCGGCGGCCACGGCCAACGCCACGATGCGCGCGCGCCGCGCGGGCGCGCTCGCGGTCAGCGCGGGCGCGCGGGTGAGGAGGAAGAGCCGTGCCCGCCCCGCGGGGCGGACGGCGTCACCACTGGAAGCCGGCACGCGCGATGCGTTCGGCCGCCTCGCGGCAGCGGGCCTCGTCCGCGCACAGCGCGATCCTCACGTAGCCCTCGCCGGCCTTCCCGAAACCCGAGCCGGGTGCGACCACGATGCCGGTCTTCTCCAGCAGCTCGGTGGTGAACTCCAGCGAGGTCGCGAACCGGCGTGGCACCGGCAGCCACAGGTAGATCGTGGCGCGCGGCAGCGCGATCGGGTAACCCAGCGGCTCGAGTGTCGAGAGCAGCGCCTCGCCCCTGCGGCGGTAGAGCTTCGCGGCATCGGCGCAGTAGTCCTGCGGGCCCGAGAGCACGGCGATCCCCGCGCGCTGGATGGCCATGAACACGCCGAAGTCCATGTTCGACTTGATGCGGGTCAGGTTGGCGACGATGTCGGCGTTGCCGGCGGCGAAGCCCAGCCGCCAGCCCTGCATCGAGTAGCTCTTCGAGAACGAGTGGAACTCGAGCGTGCGCTCGCGGTCGCGGTCGTGCTGCAGGAACGAGCGCGCGCGATAGGAAGGATCGAGCGGCAGGTCGCAGTAGGCGATGTCGCTGACCACGAACAGGTCGTGCCGGCGCGCGAAGGCGAGGATCTCGTCGTAGAGCTCCGCGGTCTCGGTGCCGCCGGTGGGGTTGTTCGGGTAGTTGAGGAAGATCACCTTCGCCGCCTCGGCGTCCTGGAGCGCGACCGCGGCGAGGTCGGGGTGGAACTGCCGGTCGGCCTTGAGCGGCACCTCCACGAGGCGCACCTGCGCCAGCGCCGCCACGCCGAGGTAGGCGGGGTAGCACGGCGTGCACATGAGCACGGTGTCGCCGGGGTTCAGGTGGGCGAGGAAGAACTTGGCGATGCCCTCTTTTGAGCCGACCAGCGCCAGGGCCTCGCGCTCGGGGTCCACCTCGACGCCGAAGCGGCGGCGATACCAGGCCGATACCGCTCCACGGAACTCGGGCAGCCCGTTGAACGACGGATAACGGTGGTTCTGCACCTTCGGGTCCAGCAGCGCGGCCTGCAGCGTGTCGAGCGCCACCTGCGGCGGGCGGATGTCGGGGTTCCCGACGCCGAGGTCGATGACGTCGACGCCCTGGCGCAGCTTCTCGTCGCGACTCTGGAACAGCCCGGCGAGCGAGTAAGGAGGCACGTTCTGCAGGCGTTCGGATGCCGCAAGGCGAGGTTTGACAGGCGATTGGCTCGACGACATAGTCGCCCCCTGGATGGCCGCATCCCTCACGGCACTGGACTTGCGTTACTCGTGTACGTGAACCACCGGACCGCTCACGCCTCCCATATTAGAGGCCAGCGCGGCCATGGGCCAGTGGTGAGCCGTGCCGTGCGCGCGCTCCTCGCGGCCGCGCTGCTGGCGATCCTCGCCTGCTGGCCGGCCGCAGGACGGGGCGACGAGCCCGAGCTTCCCGACAGCGTGGACTTCACGCGCTCGCCCGCGGTCGACACGCTGCCGGCCGTGGCGGAGCCGTTCCATGCCGGCGAGTCGTTGCGCTTCAGCGTCCAATACGGCTTCGTCCACGCCGGCTCGGCGTGGCTCGAGGTGCCGGAGGTGGCGGACTGGAACGGCCACCGGGCCTGGCGGCTGGTGGCGCGCGCCGAGTCGAACGGCTTCTTCGACAAGGTCTACAAGGTGAGGAATCGCATCGAGTCGCTGTGGGACCAGGATTCGCTCTTCAGCTGGCGCTACTTCGAGAACCGCCACGAGGGCAAGTACACCGCCATGGACACCATCACCTACGAGCCGGACTCGCTGCGCATGCTCTACAGCAACGGCCAGACCTACCCGGTCCCGGGGCCGGTGCAGGACGCGCTGTCCTCGTTCTACCTCACCCGCACCCGGGCGCTGCCGATCGGCGGCGAGATCGGGTTCGATTACCATGCCAGCCGCAAGACCGCCCCCATGGAGGTGCGCGTGCTCGGGCGCCAGACGGTGAAGACACCCGCCGGCAAGTTCAATTGCGTCGTTCTCGAGCCGCTGCTCAAGGCCGGGGGCATCTTCAAGAACAAGGGCCGGCTCGTGATCTGGCTCACCGACGACGATCGCCGCATGCCCGTGCTGATGAAGAGCAAGGTGGTGATCGGCTCGGTGAAGGTGGTGCTGCAGGAAGTGAAGAGCGGGACGTAGTCCAACGCGGCACACCCAGACAGGGCCGAAATGGGGAAATACAAGGAAGCCGATCTCTCCAGGCTGAAGCGTCTGTCCGCTGCCGAGCGGCCGACGAAGGTGTCGGTGACCGAGTTCGCGCGCCCGCTCGAGCCGGCCGCGGCGGCGGCGCTGCTGCGTTCCCTGCCGGACCAGCTCGCGGCGAAGGCGCTGCGCGAGGTCATCGCGCGCACGGTGGCCGCGCATCGCGAGCGACGTCCGGTGGTGCTCATGCTCGGCGGGCACGTGATCAAGGTCGGCGTCTCGCCGTGCTTCATCGAGCTGCTCGAGCGCGGCGTGATCACGCACGTGGCCATGAACGGCGCGGCCGCGATCCACGACGTGGAGATCGCGCGCCTCGGCCGCACGTCGGAGGACGTGGAGGCGAACCTCGCCACGGGCTCGTTCGGCATGGTGGACGAGACCGGGACGTTCATGAACGAGGTGGCGAAGGTGGCGGCGCGCGCCGGCCTGGGGCTGGGGGAGGCGTGGGGGCGGGCGCTCGAGGACGAGCCTGCGCCGCACCGCGACGCGAGCCTGCTCGCGCGCGCCTGGCGCCGCAGCGTGCCCGCCACGGTGCACGTGGCGCTGGGCACGGACACCATCCACTACGATCCGGGCTGCGACGGCGGCGCGCTCGGCGAGACCAGCCTGCGCGACTTCCGCGTGCTCGCCGGCACGCTCGCCGAGGCCCGCGGCGCGGTGGTGTTGAATGTCGGCTCCGCCGTGCTCATGCCGGAGGTGTTCCTCAAGGCCCTCACCGTGGCGAAGAACCTCGGCGCCAGCCTCGCCGGCCTGACGACGGTCAACTTCGACCAGCTCCAGCACTACCGGCCGCGCGTGAACGTGGTCGAGCGCCCGACGCGCGCCGCGGGAGCGCGCGGCTACTCCCTGACCGGTCATCACGAGATCCTGATGCCGCTCTTCTGCGCCGGAGTCGTGGATGGAATCGGGGCCGGAATCGGGTAGTGCGAAATGCGTTGCGCGGGCGGTGCCTGCGTGGATTCCGGGACTGGCAAGGGGGCGTTTCGATTGACTCCGAGGGGACTCGCGCGCGATACTCGCAGTCCCCAGGCCGTCTATCCCGACCCCAGACGGCCGACGATCGCAGGCGGAGGACCTTCCGAGACGCGCGTTGCTACTCCATCGCGGCATGACCCGCGCCCCGCGGGCTGTGTCCTCGAAGTGTGAGCCGGGTTCCCACCCGGGGCTCGTCAGCGTCCGATTCCGCCGTGCGCCGTCTCTCGACGCCGCCATGAAACGGACTGCCTGCCTCATGGGCGCCTCAACCGCTGGAGATCGAGTGATGCTGCGCCGGTGCCTCTTGCTCGTGGTTCTCTGTCTCGGTCTGCCGGTCATGGCCCGCGCGAACACGACCCTGACCCCGAACGACTCCACCGGCATGGACTGGAGCCGTGTTCCCGAGTACCGGATCGTGCCCGGCGACAAGCTGGTGCTCGACTTCGGTCACCGCGCCGACAACGGAATGCTCGACATCCGTGACGCGCGGGTACGGCCCGACGGCCGCATCACGGTGTTCCCCGCGGGCGACGTCGTTGCCGCCGGGCTCACGCCGATGGAGCTGCAGCGCAACATCATCGCCATCCTCTCGGCGGACCTGAAGCTGCCGCGCGTGGTCGTGAGCGTCGAGGAGGTGGCCGGGAACGTCGTGCACGTCATGGGCCGCGTCGAGCGTCCGGGGAGCTATCCCGCGGGGCCGTTCGTCACCGTGATGCAGGCGATCACCGCGGCCGGCGGCCTGAAGGACGACGCCGCGCGCAACAGCGTGCTGCTGTTCCATCGCGACGGCGCCCGCACCGTGGACGTGTCGCGCATCCGCCTCGACCGCATCCAGCATGGCGATGATCTCGCCGACCAGGTCGTCGGCCGCTTCGACATCGTGTTCGTGCCGCGCTCCACGATCGGGCGCATCGACGTGTTCGCGCAACAGTTCATCGCCCCGCTCGGCGCCGGGTTCTCCACCGCGCTCGTGGGTTGGGAGTTGTTCAACCTCGACCGCGTCTACGTGACGCGCGTCGTCCGGGAATGATCGGGCCAGCGACGTGAACGACAACACGCCTTCCGCCCCCCGAGTCGCACGACAGGCCAGCGCGCGCGAGTTCCTCGCGATCGTGTTCCGCCGCAAGTGGATCATCCTCGGGCTGTTCCTCGTCACCACGGTGACCGTGCTCGCCGTGGCGCTCACCACGCCCATCAGCTACCTCTCGTCCGGCCGCATCCTGGTCAAGCGTGGCGAGCGCCAGAGCATGCTGCGCCCCGATCGCCAGATCTTCAGCGACTGGGAGCAGGACCTCGGCAGCGAGATGCAGATCATGAAGAGCCAGCCGGTCATCCACCGCGCCGCGGACCTCGTGGCCGAGCGGAGCAAGCACGAGCACGTGGACGTGAAATTCGACCCCGCGCGGATCGACCTCGAGGTGGTGGGCAAGAGCAACGTCATCGCCATGGGCTACAACGATCTCGATCCGACGGCGGCGCAGATCGGGTGCAAGG
>DATLUU010000150.1:0-2484 GCA_035577885.1 Verrucomicrobiia bacterium | reverse complement strand
GCCGCCGCGGATGCGGTTCGGCAGGTAGTACATGAGCGGCAGGTCTTCATAGTTGATGAGGATCTCGTCCGTGGGAACGGCGTTCCTCGCCAGCCACTCGATGACGAGCCGGTTGGGGTCGCGCCGGTGGGAGAAGATGTCGGTGCGCAGGAGCGACAGCTCCGAGCGCAGCACCGTGCCCGTGCTCGACCCGCGCGGTGGACGCACGAGCGGCGCGAGCGGCTGGCAGAGCCACGGCGTGAGCGCGACGACGGCGACGCCGATCCACGCCGCCGTCGCCGCGTGCCCGCCCAGGGCGCGCACGAACAACCACGCCGCGAGCAGCGCGCCGACCGGGGCGGCCATGATGACGTAGCGCACGAACGTCATCGGGGCGACGGTCGGGACCCAGAGCGCGAGCCCCACGATCGTCGCGATCCCGATCGCGATCAGGCGTGCCTCGATCTCCGGCAGGCGGCGCCAGCGGACCGCCAGCACCACCAGCGCGGCGAGCACGACGACCGCAGGTACGACGTACTCGTTGATGTTGAACAACGTTCCCTGGAAGCGGTGGGGCCACGTGCCGAGGAGGCCCGACTGCCGGTGCGAGAGCCGGTAGAAGAAGAGGAAGGGCACGATCGCGCCGAGGAGGGCCACCCCCGCCGTCACCGGGTTCCACGCCGACCGCCAGTCGGCGCGGAGCGCGTGGACGATCGCGTCCAGGAACAGGATGCCGAACACGGGCCACACCGTGCCGTAGTCGACCTGGAACCAGCACCAGGCCATGGCGACGAAGACCGGCGCGCCGAAGCGCGCACCCTGCTGCCAGCGTACGTACGCCAGCAGCGTGAGCACGAGGAACAGGCTCGTGAGCGAGTAGTAGCGCGCCTGCCGGCCGTGGAGCACCCAATAGACGTTGAGCGTGAGCAGCGCGCACGCGACCGTCGCCATGAGCGAGCTGCGGCAGACGCGGAACACGAGCCAATAGAGCGCGAACACCGTGGCGAGGCCGGCGAGCGCGAACGGCAACCGCGCGGCGAGCGTGGTGCGGCCGAGCAACGCGATGCTGGACGCCGCGAGCACGAACTGTCCCCAGGGATGGAACGTCCACATCCCGTCCGGCTTCAGCACGCCGCGGCGCACGCAGTCCTCGAACGCCCTGCGGCCGTCGTGCGTGCGCTCCTCGATGGTCTTGGGGTCCATCGCGACGTAGTTGTCGTCGCTGATCAGGTTCCGGCCGTCATAGGCGAGCGGCTTGCCGTGCTCGAGGAGTCGCACCGCGAGCACTGCGGTGTTGGCCTCGTCCTGCCACAGGTAGGTGTCGGTGAGGTGCCATAGGAGCAGCACCGCGGCGGCGAGCCCGATCAAGGTGGGCGCCAGCCACTCCCTCGCGCGCGATCGCTGCTCGTGTCCACCGCCGCGCGGCCTCGGCATCGGACCCCCCCCTTCGCCTTTCCCGACCTGCGCTTCGAGGTTACTATGCCTGCCGGGTCGGCAGTTCACCCAGGCGTCGCCGCGCGGCCAGCCGGCCGCGAGCTGAACCTGCCACGTAGACCTCGGCTTCGGACTCGTCCCCGCTTCGATGCGGCGCGCGTTCTGGCTGGCAAGACGGCGACCCCCGGCACCCGGCGAATCGCTCCGGGCCACGAGCGCGTGCATCGCCAGCGAGGACTCCGTCCATGCCCAGGGAAGCCGTTTCATTCGTCGTCGAGGATCTCTCCGCATTCGCCCGTTCGCTCGCCCGCGCGCTCGCCGAGCGCGAGGAGGCGAAGCAGCCCGGCCACGTCGAGATGCTGAACCTGATCGCCCGCGCCGCCGGCCATCGGAACCTGCAGGCGCTGCAGGCGTCGCTCAAGGCCCCGGCGGCGCCGCTCGCCGCCGAGGACCGGGTGCCGCCGATCCCGCTCTCCGACAACGCGCGCCGGGCGCTCAAGCTGTTCGATACCCGCGGCCGCATGGTCCGCCTGCCGAGCAAGTACAGCATCCTGAAGCTCGCGTTGTGGCTGCTGTGGACTCGGTTCGACTCGCGCCGGGTCTACACGGAGAAGGAGGTGAACGCGGTGCTGATGGCCGCGAACACCTTCAGCGACCACGTCACGCTGAGGCGGGAACTGGTCGATCACCACCTGCTCACGCGGAAGAGCGATGGCTCCGAGTACCGGAAGCTGCCGGCGCGGCCGGATGCGGACGCCCGGGCGTTGCTCGCCGCATGGCGCGCACGCCAACGGAGCCGTGTCGTGAGCGAGTGACGCCGGACGCTTCGCCGGAACCAGCGGCACGAAGACCCGCGGCCGCCCCGAGGGGCGGCCGCCAGGAGACCAACTATCCCGTTGACCTAGGGTCGCTCCATATCATGGAACCACGGCCATCTTTCTCACCATCGTCTGCCCCGGCAGCGTGAGCCTGACGAGATAGACTCCGGGCGAAAGACGCCCGCGCGCGCGAGTGCCGTTCCAGGCGAGCGCATGGCGTCCCGGCGTCTGCGGCTCGTCAGCCAGCGTCTCG
>DATLUU010000149.1:0-4019 GCA_035577885.1 Verrucomicrobiia bacterium | reverse complement strand
GTCGGGATCCGGGAACGCGGCGCCGTTCTCGGTGACGTAGATCGGGATCCGGCCGTAGCGCTCGGTCACCCACGTGAGCGTCTCCACCAGCAGCTCCGGCCGCACCTCCCAGCCCGTCGTCATGCGTGGCTCGTCAGTCACCGGCACCTCCATGCAGCGCGGCGGGCCCTTCGAAGCGTCGTCGCGCACGTCGTAGCCCGTGTACCAGTTGATGCCGAGGAAATCGATGGGCTCGGTCAGCTCGCGCAGCTCGCCGTCCGAGTGCGCGGGCCAGGCGTCGCCGTACATCTCGCGCACCAGCTCCGGGTAACGCCCGAAGAACACCGGGTCCAGGAACTGCTCGTTGAAGTACGCGTGCCCGCGCGCGGCGGCGGCATGGTCGGCGGGGGAGGACGACGCCGGATGATGCGGCGCCAGGTTCACTACCAGCCCGATGCGCGCGCCGTCGGGCCCCACCTCCCGGAATCGGCGGACGGCCGCCGCGTGCGCGCGCAGGAGCCCGTGCGCGACGCGGGTCGCCTGGTGCCAGTCGCGCACGCCGGGCGCGTTCACGCCGTGCACGTAGCCGGCGTCCACGATCACCCAGGGCTCGTTGATCGTGCACCACAGCGGCACGCGGCTCCCGAGTCTTTCGAACAGCACCGCGGCGTAGTCCGCGAACCAGCGCGGCATGTCGGCGTGCCGCCAGCCGCCGCGATCCTCGAGCACCTGCGGCAGGTCCCAATGGAAGAGCGTGAGCATGGGCGTGATGCCTGCCTCGAGCAGCGCGTCCACGAGCCGGTCGTAGAACGCCAGGCCGGCCTCGTTCACGCGCCCCGTGCCTCCGGGGAATACCCGATTCCAGGCGACCGAGAAGCGATAGGCGCCGAGCCCGAGCGCGCGCATCTGACCGATGTCCTCGCGCCAGAGCCGGTAGTGGTCGCAGGCCAAGTCGCCGGTCATCCCGTCCCGCGTCTTCCCCGGCGTGTGAGCGAAGCGGTGCCAGATGCTCTCGCCAGCGCCGTCCGCGAGCGGCGAGCCCTCGATCTGATATGCCGAAGTCGCTGCACCCCAAAGGAATCCCGCGGGGAATGAAAGCTGGCTGTCCACTGGAAGTCCCCCCGTGGGTCAGGAGTTCGATATCCGCGAACAGAAGAATTCCGTACGCAACCTAACCGAAGTCTTGACACTGCCACAACGCAGATGTAACCGTTTACACGGCAACGAAACTGCGGGTCCCTATGCCACCCCCTGGGCCAAGCCTCCCGGCGGGTCACCGACGTCCGTGACCGCCGACTCGCAGACCAGGGCAGCGCTTCGGCCCGACCCGTCGCTCGCTGCCGCGTCCCTAGCGACGCAGGCCTATTTGCCGCTGGCTGCAGCCTCGTCCGCAGCGAGTGGTGAGCCTGCCCACACATTTCATCCTTGGAGAGACCCCCAATGAGGCGGATCACTACTCTTGCCCTGGCGCTCGCGAGCGCCACGTTCGCCGCCAGCGCGTTCGCCGCGGCGGTGCCGAACAGCGCGGTGCTGCACCTGCGCGTGTTCAACGACTGTCCGATCTCGATCCTCAACACCACGAACACGTTCCCCGGCTTGATCAACATCAACGACCAGAACCCGGTGGCGCCGTTCTGCGCCGGCTTCGCGAACCTGCACACGTGGCGGTTCTCGACCGACGGTACGAACGCCGAGCAGTTCATGAACGGTGACACGTTCGAGTACTCGTCCACTGTGACGCTCGACGGCATCGGCGAGGGCGGCCTCAACATGTCGCCGTGGTGGTCGCCGGACGCCGATGGTCTGTTCAACGTGCGCACGACGGACGGCGAGATCGCCTGCTTCGGCGGCCGCATGCCGTTCTTCTCGTTCACCGGCGCGTTCGGCCTGCACTATGTGAACAACACGCCGATCCAGCTCGGCATCTCCTACCTGCCGAACGGGCTGTCGTCGGTGTCGCCGGCGGCGATCGTGTACAACGTGCGCTACGCGAGCACGAACTACACGAGCGGCCTGATCGCGTTCGACCAGGGCAACCCCGCCGAGGACCCGCCGCACGGCCAGTGGGGCGCTCTCAACCCCTGGTACGCGGGTGGCCACGTCAAGATGTTCGTGCAGATCCTCGGCCAGCCGCACGGCATGAACGCGACGTGGAACGACATCCAGTACCTGACGGGCCCGGTGGCAGCGAAGAAGTCGACCTGGAGCGAGATCAAGAAGCTCTACCGGTAGGCAATTCCCGCAGCAGCCGAGCCGTCGCGAACGGCCACGCCCACATCGGCGTGGCCGTTCGTGCATCATAGGGACCTGGGGAGGGTATTCGCATGGAGCGGCAGCGCCTCGGCATCCTGGTGGGCGGCGGTCCCGCCCCGGGGATCAACAGCGTCATCGCGGCGGCCACGATCCGCGCCCACCTCGACAACGTGGACGTGATCGGGATCGAGGACGGCTTCGAGTGGCTGATGCAGGGGGACGTCACGCACGTCCGGCCGCTCACCATCGAGGGCGTCTCGCGCATCCACTTCCGGGGCGGCAGCACCCTCGGCATCTCGCGCGCGAACCCCACGCGTGACTCCGCGTCGCTCGATCGCACGGTGCGCTCGCTGCGGCAGCTCGGCATCACCGAGCTGATCACGATCGGCGGCGACGACACCGCGTTCAGCTCGATGCGAGTGCACCAGCGCGCCGCCGGCATCCGCGTCGCGCACGTGCCCAAGACCATCGACAACGACCTCGAGCTGCCGGCGCACGTGGACACGTTCGGCTACCAGACCGCGCGCCACCATGGCGTGGAGGTGGTCAAGAACCTGATGGTGGACGCGAAGACCACCTCGCGCTGGTACTACGTCGTCGCCATGGGCCGGAAGGCCGGCCACCTGGCGTTGGGGATCGGCAAGGCCGTGGGCGCGACGATCACGCTCATCCCCGAGGAGTTCGTGAACCGTCCGGTCCCGCTCGCGCGTATCGCCGACACGCTCGTGGGCGCGCACCTGAAGCGCCTCGCCGCCGGTCGCCGGGACGGCGTCGCGGTGATCGCCGAGGGCGTGGCCCTGACCGTGGACCCGCGTGACCTGGACGCGCTCGAGAACACCGAGCGCGACGACCACGGCCACGTGCGCCTGGACGAGATCAACTTCGGCGACGTGTTGAAGCACGCCGTGCAGGCCCGGCTGCGCGATTTCCAGCTCACGTCCACGATCGCGACCAAGAACATCGGCTACGAGCTGCGCTGCGCCGACCCGATCCCGTTCGACATGGAGTACACGCGCGACCTCGGCTACTGCGCGGCCAAGTACCTCCTGGGCGGCGGCGATGCCGCCATGGTGTCCCTCCAGGGCGGCGAGTTCGTGCCGGTGCCCTTCGAGTCCCTGCTCGACCCCATCTCCGGGCGCGCGCGGGTGCGGTTCGTGGACGTGAACACCACGCGCTACGCGATCGCGCGGCGCTACATGCTCCGTCTCCGCCGCGACGACTTCGAATCGGACGCGCGGCTCAAGCCGGTGGCGGAGGCCGCGGGCCTGTCGGTGGAGGCGTTCCGGCACGAGTTCGAATACCTCGTGAGCGACGAGCCGCCGGCACTCCAGCTCATCGAGCCGGGAGCACAGCGCCGCCACTGAGACCGCGCGGGGCCCGGAGAGAACCCGGTGCACGCCGCGTCGAGGCGCCCGATCGCTGCCCTGGGACTCCGGTGCGAACGTCGTTCGGTACGGGCGAACATCAATTCCGACGCGAGGCGCCGGAAGTTATTGACACTATTACGATATGACGGTAATCGTTTACATGGAATCTGAGCTGCGGGTCCAGGCCTGCCCACCCTTTCATCCTTGGAGAGACCCCCATGAGGCGGATCACTACCCTTGCACTGGGACTCGCGACGCTCGCGCTGGCTTCTTCGGCGTTCGCCGCGGCGGTCCCGAACAGCGCGGTGCTGCACCTGCGCGTGTTCAACGACTGTCCGATCTCGATCCTCAACACCACGAACACGTTCCCCGGCTTGATCAACATCAACGACCAGAACCCGGTGGCGCCGTTCTGCGCCG
>DATLUU010000148.1:0-7409 GCA_035577885.1 Verrucomicrobiia bacterium | reverse complement strand
GCATCGTCGCGCTCTACGATGCGCTCGCCGAGTTGCTGCCCTCGCCCGTGGTGGAGCTGAATCGCGCCGTGGCGGTGTCGATGGCGTTCGGCCCCGCCGCGGGGCTCGAGCTCGTGGACGCGCTCGCCTCGGAGCCCACGCTCGCGGGCTATCACCTGCTGCCGGCGGCGCGGGGCGACCTCCTCGAGCGGCTGGGTCGCACCGCTGAGGCGCGGGCCGAGTTCGCGCGCGCCGCCTCGCTCACGCGCAACGCGCGCGAGCAGAAGGTGCTGCTGGATCGCGCCGCGGCGTGCGGTGAGCGGCGATGAGGCGTCAGCTGGGGCTGGTGTCGCGCGCGCGCCGGCCCGCGAGCCACTCGTCGACGCTGAAGGGTCCGGCGCCGGCAGCAGAAAGGAACAGGAACACGAAGCACAGCAGCACGGCCGGCTCACCGTGGTTTTGTATCGGCAGGAAGCCGCGCGGGAAGTGGCCCTTGAAATACGCGACCGCCATCTCGCCGGAACAGAGAAACGCCACCGGTCGGGTGAAGAGGCCGAGCATGAGGAGCGGCCCACCGATGACTTCGATCCAGCCGGCGGTGCGCAGCAGCGGCGTCAACACGAAGCCCGCGGGCATGGCGGCGAACCAGCCGAAGAGCTTGAACGCGCCCGGGCAGAAGAGAATGAACCCGGCGACGATCCGCAGCAGGGCCAGCGTGGCGCGGGTCACGGCGTCGGTGCGCATCGGTCGCCTCCTCGTGGGAATGAGCTCGTGTCGACTCTAACCCAGTACGAAAGCGGCCAGCCGTCGGGACTTTCCCGCAGTTGGCCGGGTCGCGCGGGCCGCGTTAGGCTCCGCCGTCCATCCCCGCAATACCAATAGACCGACACCGGTCCCAAGGAGCCAGACATGAGCGGCGTACGGGTTCTCGTGGGCACGAAGAAGGGTGCATTCGTCCTCACCTCGGACGGCAAGCGCAAGAACTGGGACGTCGCGGGGCCGCACTTCGCAGGTTGGGAGATGTACCACGTGAGCGGATCGCCGGCGGATCCCGACCGGCTCTACGCGTCCCAGACGAGCGGCTGGTTCGGGCAGGTGGTGCAGCGCTCGAACGACGGCGGCAAGACCTGGGAGCCCGTGGACAACAAGTTCGCCTACGACGGCGTGCCCGGCACGCACAAGTGGTACGACGGCACGCAGCACCCGTGGGAGTTCAAGCGCGTGTGGCGGCTGGAGCCGTCGCTCGACGACCCGGACACCGTGTACGCCGGTGTGGAAGACGCGGCGATGTTCAAGACCGCCGACGGCGGCAAGTCGTGGTCGGAGCTGCCCGCGCTGCGCACGGTGAAGGGCGATCTCTGGCAGCCCGGCGCCGGCGGCCTGGGCCTGCACACGATCCTGCTCGACGCGAAGAAGCCCGGCCGCATGTTCATCGCCATCACCGCAGGCGGCGCGTTCCGTACTGAGGATGGCGGCAGGAGCTGGAAGGCGATGAGCAAGGGGCTCCTCTCCAAGTACGAGCTGCCCGACCCGCAGGCCGAGGTGGGGCACTGCGTGCACTGCATCGCCATGCATCCCTCCAAGCCGGAGACGCTGTTCATGCAGAAGCACTGGGACGTGATGAGGAGCGACGACGCGGGGGAGACGTGGCGCGAGATCAGCGGCGACCTGCCGACCGACTTCGGCTTCCCGATCGCCGTGCACGCGCACGAGCCCGAGACCATCTACGTGGTGCCGATCAAGAGCGACAGCGAGCACTACCCGCCCGAGGGCAAGCTGCGCGTCTATCGAAGCCGCACCGGCGGCAACCAGTGGGAGCCGCTCACGAACGGCCTGCCGCAGAAGGACTGCTACGTGAACATCCTGCGCACGGCGATGGCCGTGGACTCGCTCGACCAGTGCGGCGTCTACTTCGGCACCACCGGCGGGCAGGTGTACGCGTCCGCCGACTCGGGTGACCACTGGGAGCCGATCGTGCGCGACCTGCCGGCCGTGCTCTCGGTCTCGGTGCAGACGCTCAAGTGAAAGTCCGCGTCACGCTGCCCTACCACCTGCGCAACCTCGCCCGCGTCGAGGGCGAGGTGGCGCTGGAGGTGGAGGGGCCGGTGAGCGTGCGCTCGGTGCTGGACGCGCTCGAGGCGCGGTATCCGACGCTGCGCGGCACCATCCGCGATCACGGCTCGCTCCAGCGCCGCACGTTCATCCGGTTCTTCGCCTGCGGCGAGGACCTGTCGCTCGAGCCGGTCGAAGCGGCGCTCCCGGCGGCCGTGGCCGAAGGCCGCGAGCCGCTCATGGTCGTGGGGGCGATGGCGGGCGGTTAGTCCGATGTCACTTGAAGAACCAGTGGGCGACCGTTGTCTCGAGCCGATGGTAGATCAGCCACGCTGCGAAGACGTCGAATGACGCGTGCGCGATCATCAGGAACGGAAGCGCGCGCAGGCGCGCGTAGAGCGTGGCGAAGATGAGCCCGGTGAAGAACGCCTGCTCCACCCCGGGCAGGCCCTGGCCGGTGTAGTGCGCCGCCGCGAACAGGACCGTGGTGACGATCACGGTGGCGACCGTCGCCGCCCGACCCTTGCCGAAGAGCCGGCCGCACCGCTCGAAGAAGTAGCCGCGGTAGAGCACCTCCTCACCGAAGCCGGCGCCGATCACGAGCATGGGCAGGATCTTGTGGAACTCGCTGGCGTTCCCGGCCAGGTACTGGAACGACAGGTTCATCGCCGGCGCGCCGAGGAGCGGCATGACGATCGCTTTCATCGCCAGCTTGAAGACCACACCCGTGGCGACGCCGCCGACCACGGTGAGCGCCCAGTGGCGCGGGCGGACGAGCCCCAGGTCGCGCCACGGCGTGCCGGAGAGCGCCGCCCAGCCGAGGGCGAGCAGCGCACCGAGGATCGCGGTGACCAGCGAGCCCGCGAGGATGACGACGAACGCGAGCCAGGAGAGCGGTCGATCGCCGCGCATGCCGGCGGCGAAGCCGCGATCGTGCGCGGGGGTTGCTGCGGACGATTCCATGCGCGCGGCAGGATAGCGGATTCTCATCCGCCCGCGAGCGCGCGTTCGTCCCGGGTTCCGCCACCTGCGTCGGGCGAAGCCCGCGTCCATGCGCCGGCCCGTGTGCAGACACACGCCGCCGCCTACCGTTGGGCCATGAGCCGCCATTGGCGCGAGGCCGCGCTCCTCGCCGCGATCGTGTCACCGACGCTGGCCGCGTGGACGCCGCCGCCGCCCGCGCACACCGAGGTCGCACCGGGAGTCCACCTGTTCCAGACGCAGCCTTACGGCGACGTGGGACTCGACGGCAACTCGGTCGCGATCATCGGAGACGACGGCGTGCTCGTGTTCGACGCCAACGGCACGCCGGCCGCGGCGCGCGCGGTGCTGGCCTCGATCCGCAAGCTGACGAAGCAGCCGGTGCGCTACCTGGTCTACTCGCACTGGCACTGGGACCACTGGTACGGGGCGGAGGTGTACGCCGACGCCTTCCCCGGCCTCACCATCATCAGCCACGAGAAGACGCGCGAGCTGATGGCGGGGCCGGCGATCGCGTTCAACCAGCCCGGGCTCGATCGCCAGCTGCCAGCGCACATCGATGCGGTCGCGCGCGGGAAGGCGCACGAGGACTCGGTGGACGTGCGCTCCGCCGCGGCGAAGGCGGCCGCCGAGCACCTCGAGCGCGACCGCTTCTTCCTCGCCCAGAAGCGCGGCGTGCGCCACACGCTCGCCACGCTCACGTTCACCGACTCGCTCACGCTCCACCTTGGGAGTCGCGTGATCCAGGTCCTGCACATCGATCGCGCGATCACGCCCGGCGATGCGTTCCTGCGCCTGCCGGCCGAGAACCTCGTCGTGAGCGGCGACCTGCTCATCAACCCGATCACGTACGCGCTGTTCTGCTACCCGGCGGGCTGGATCCGCACGCTCGCCTGGATCGACGCGCTGGACCCGAGCCGGATCATCCCCGGCCACGGCGCGCCGCTCCACGACGAGATCCTGCTCCACGCCACCCTGTCGCTGCTCCGGCGCGAGCGCGAGCTGGGGCAGGTGGCGAAGGCGGACGGCCGGACGGTCGAGCAGGCGAACGCCGCGATCCTCGCCGATCCCGAGGTGCAGCGGCTCCGCACCACGATGACCGGGGGCGACGCGTCGCAGGACGGCGCGTTCGCCATCTACATCGTCGACTGGTTCGTCCGCCGCGTCTACGCCGAGACGGAAGGCGCGCTCAACGACTCGATCCCGTCGACGCCCTGAGCGCGCCGCCTGCGGCTTTACGGCATGCGGTTCCGCACGCCGCCGTCGCCGTAACCGCGCATCCAGCGCATGTTGATGCCACCGGCATGAGGGCCGGCGTCGTGGCTAGAAAGCCTCCGCCACCGCGAAGTAGAGAAGGCCCTCGTTCCGTCCCCAGGCGTAGTCGAGCCGCAGGTGCATCGGGTACTGCTGCGTCATCTGGTAGCGCACGCCGATGCCGCCGGCGGGGAGGACGAGCGCGTTCGAAAGATCGCCCACCGACGGCGCGACCTGGGCGAAGCCCGCGAACACCGTGGCGCCCGCGCGGCCGCTCGAATGCCAGCGGGCCTCCGCCTGCGCGCACAGCATGACCTTGTCGCGGTAACGTCCCTGCTCGTAGCCGCGGAATGCGTACTCACCCGCGCCCACCGAGGGGAGCGCGTAGAACGGCACATCGCCCGACGCCGCTGAGAGGTTGGCGTTGCCGGCGATCACGAGTCGGCGCGTGGGAAGGTGTGTGTACCAGGTCCAGCCGCCCATGTAGCGCTGGAAGTTGCGGGTGCTGCCGAGGCCGTCGGTGAAGAACCAGCCCTTCAGCTTCGCGAGCGAGCCGCGGGTCGGCCAGTAGTCGTCGTCGCGCGTGTCCAGCTCGCCCTGGATCCCGGGCGCCACGAGCGTCGCACGCGGCGAGTCCCCGGGCGGCAGCGGCACGCCGGGGGCACCTCCGGACTGGAGCTCGACCTTCGTGCTCATCGCCATGAGCGCGCCACCCAGGTAGAACCCGGTGGAGACGCGCCGCAGCACCGCAGCGACGCCGAAGTCCAGCGTCTGGTTGAGCGGGATCGATTGGCCGGCGTTACCGGCGTCCTCGCCGATGCCGAAGAAGTCGTAGTTGATGTCGCAATGGCTCGCGAGCCCGCGCAGCCGCCACGAATCGTGCGCCAGCCGCGCCATCTCGACCGCGAGCAGCCCCCAGCTGTCGTTCTCGGTGTAGAAACCGCCGATCACGCCGGTCGAGGGTTTGACGGTGGTGTCCGCATCGAAGCGATGGATGGCGCCCGCCATCACGCCCAGCCCCCAGCCCAACTGGGTGTTCTTGAGCGGGATCGGCGCGAAGACCGGCGTGAAGCGGTCCACGTTCGTTCCCGCCGGCAGGACCGTCCCGCCCGCGGGGTCGGTGTTGGGAATGCCGCCCGAGAACGGGTCGGTCGCGATCGGCACGTTGGAATCGTCGGCACGGCTCGTGGGCACGAACACGAGCACCGCGATCATGCTCGCGGCCGCCGCGGCGACGCGCGCCCGCTTGCGCGTGAGCGCGCTCACCACCACCAGCACCACGGTGTTCGCGATCATGGCCACGATGCCGACGTTCAGGTCGGTGATCACCGGCGGCCAGTCCGGGAATGCCTTGGCGAGCGTGATGCTCGAGAGGGACGTCCACGCGATCGTCGCCACCCCGGTGACGATGCCCGCCATCACCCCCGCGGGCGTGGCGAGCGGCTTCTCGGGCAGGCTGAGGAGCAGCGAGGGGAAGAGCTGGGTGACGAAGTTGTAGCCGAGGAGCAGCAACGGCACGATCGCCGCGCCGCCTTCGAGCGTGAAGTACACCGCCACCAGCGCCACCACGGGCACGAGCCCGCGCGCGAGCCGCGAGATCGTCTCCTCGCTCGCGGAGCGCACGAGCGGCCGGTAGACGTTCTTCGCCAGGATCGTGCACGCGGTCATCAGGATCATCGAGCCGGGCACGAGCGCGGTCAGGAGTCCCGCGGCGCCGATCAGCCCCACCATCACCGGGCCGAACGCGAGCTTCGAGACCTTGAGCAGCGACAGGTCCGCCTGCGCGCCCGTGAGCCCCGGCACCTGGAGGATGGCGGCGAAGCCGGTGAAGAACACGAACAGCAGCACGAGCTGGTAGAGCGGCATCACCGCCGCGTTCTTGCGGAACACCTGCTCCGACTTCGCGGTGTAGGTGGACGAGAACGCGTGCGGCCACATGTAGAAGCCGAGCGAGGTCAGGAGCACCGTGGACACGAACCACGACACGCTCATGCCCTTGGCGGGGAGCGTGAGGAAGCCGGGCTTCGCCTTCTCGATGGCTTCGAACATCGGCCCCAGGCCGCCGTAATAGTGCCACGGCAGGTAGATCCCCAGCGCCACCGCCACGCCAAGGATCATGATGTCCTTCAGCACCGCGGTCCACGCCGAGCCGTGCACGCCCGAGAGGATGACGTAGACGACGAGCGCGGTGACGCTGATCCACACCGCCGCCGGCACCGAGAGCGCCCCGTACGAGGTCTCGGAGACGATGATGCCGAGGCCCTTGAGCTGCAGCACCAGGTAGGGGACCAGCGCCACCACGCCCACGAGCGACACGAGCACGCCCAGCGCCGGACTTTGGTACTTGCGCACGAAGAAGTCGGCCTGCGAGTGGAGCTGGTGCGTGGTCGCGTAGCGCCAGATCACGGGCAGCAGGAAGTAGGAGATCGAGTAGGCGATGGCGCCGTAGCAGAGGATGTAGAACGCCGGCGCCCCGCGCCCGTAGGCCCAGCCGCTGCCGCCCAGGAACGTGAACGTGGTGTAGATCTCGCCCGCCATGAGCAGGAACACGAACACCGCGCCAAAGCCGCGCCCGCCCACGCTCCACTGCTCGAGCGTCATAGTGCGCCCGCGGCGCGCGAGCAGCCCCAGCGCCAGCGAGATGCCGAGGAACAGGGCGAGAATGACGAGCCCCGGGTTCACGGCGCGCGTCCCGGGCCCGCGGGCGGGCCGGCGCTCCGAGTGCGTCGCGCGCGCTCGTCATCCAGGTGGCCCACGATCGCCATCACCAGCGACGTGAGCAGGACGCAGCCCACGATCCACGCGAGCAGGAACGGCATCCCCAGCACGCGCGCCTGCACGCGGTTCGCGAACGGCACGCCGAGGAGGATCAGGAGACCGGGGAGCGTGGCGAGCCAGTGGTGCAGGGGGACGCGGCGCATGGGCCGCGAGTATGGCGGAGCGCGGCGCGCGCAGGCAATGGCCCGCCCGGCAGGTGGCCGGTGCGCGCGCGACGCGGTCAGGGTAAGGTGGCGCGGGCGGGTCGCCCGTGCGGGCTACTCCACCCGGATCTTGCCTTCCTGAACGATGCGGTCGAGGTCGGAGGTCACGAACCGGTCCTCGGCCCGCGAGTAGTCCGAGATGTAGAAGCCCATGCCACGCAT
>DATLUU010000147.1:0-2206 GCA_035577885.1 Verrucomicrobiia bacterium | reverse complement strand
TTCCACGCGCTCGGACCATCGCTGTTCGCGTCGCTGCCGCGGCTCACCGGCTCGCGCACCGTGGTCACCGTGCACGGACTCGACTGGCAGCGCGAGAAGTGGGGCAAGGCGGCGTCGTGGGTGCTCCGCCACTGCGAGGGCCCGGCGGCGCACTTCCCGAACCGCACCATCGTCGTCAGCAAGACGCTGCGCGAGCACTTCCGGAAGGTGCACGGCATCGAGGCCGTGTACATCCCCAACGGCACGCTCATGCCGCAGCCGCGGCCGCCGCGGAAGCTCGCCGCGCTCGGGCTCGAGCCCGGGAAGTACGTGCTGTTCGTGGGCCGGCTCGTGCCCGAGAAGGGCGTGCACTACCTGTGCGAGGCGTTCAGCGGCATCCGCACCGACATGAAGCTCGCGCTCGTCGGCGGCTTGAGCTTCTCGCAGGACTACGTGAGCCTGCTCAAGCGCTACGAGAGCGACCGCATCCGGCTCCTCGACTACGTGTTCGGCGAGGCGCTGGAGGAGCTGTGGAGCAACGCCTACTGCGTCGTCCAGCCCTCGACCATGGAAGGACTGTCGATCGCGCTGCTGGAAGCGCTGTCCTACGGGCGCTGCGTGCTGGTCTCGGACATCCCCGAGAACATGGAGGTGGCCGAGGAGTGCGCGCTCTCCTTCCGCTCGAAGGACGTCGAGGACCTGCGCTCGAAGCTCGATCACCTGATCCACCATCCCGAGGAGGTCGAGCGCTACGGCGCGCAGGCGCGCGCGCACATCGCACAGCACTATTCGTGGGACAACGTCGCCGAATCCACGGCGCGCCTCTACGAGGACGTGACCGGGAAGAAGCGATGAGCGCGGGCGGGAGCTGACCCATGGCGCGCGGGAGAACGCAGGCACCGGAGAAGACGCGCGCGAAGACCGCTCCCGCTCGGCCGGAGGCGGCGCGGCCGGTCGCGAGAGGTGCCGAGCCGCTCATGGCGAGCCTCCCGCAGTTCCTCTACGTGTGCGCGCTGTTGCTCGTCGTCACCCGCGTCGGACTGTGGCTGGCTCAGCTGGCGGCGTACGGGGCGGGGGGCGTCCCGCTGCCGCTCGCGAGCGAGGATGCCTACATCACCTTCCGCTACGCGCGCATGGCCGCGAGCGGCCACGGCCTGGTCTACAACGCCGGCGAGCACGTCATGGGCTTCACCTCGTTGCCATGGACGCTGTGGTGCGCGCTCGGGGCGCTCGTCCACGTCGACCTCGTGTGGTGGTCGCGGTTCACGAGCCTGATCGCCGACCTGGCGACGCTGTGGCTCGGCTGGCAACTGCTCGCGGGCCCCTCGGGCGCCACCCGGCCGGAGCCGCCGGTGGCGCAGCGCGCGTTCGCGGTGTTCTTCGCCGGCTGGCCGATGTTCGCCGCGGCGGTCGCCACGGGACTCGAGGTGAACGCGTTCCTGGCGCTGGCGCTGCTCTCGTCGTGGCTCGTCGCCCGCGGCTCGCGCGCGGCCGGCTGGGTGCTGGGCGTGTTCGCGGTGATGCGCCCCGAAGGGCTCGCGGCCGCGCTCGTGATCGCGCTCGCCGCGCGCTGGCGGGCGCGGCTCGAGGCGCTGGGTGTGATCGCGCTCTGTGTCGTGGCGCTCACGCTCTACTACGGGAGCGCGATCCCGCAGAGCGTGGTGGCGAAAGCCATGCTCTACGGCACGCCGGGGCCGTGGGCCGGGCGTCACTGGTGGGAGTGGCTGCTGCCGTTCCCGCTCGGGCGCTTTCCCGTGATCTCCGAGGGCCAGCACCTGCTGCCGCTCATGGCGGTGTTCGCGGCCGCGGTCGTGGTGGGCGCGCGAGCGCTCGCGCGCGAGCCGCGGTCGGGCGCGACGCTGGCTGCGGGCGCGGGGCTCGTGGTGTGGCTCGGCTACGCCACCCTCGGGGTCGCCTACTTCTGGTGGTACCTGGTGCTGCCGCTGGGAGCGTTCGCGCTGCTCGCCGCCGCCGGCTTCGCGCACGTCGTGCGCGGCCGCGCGATCCCGGTGGCGGCGACGCTCACCGTGCTGGGCACGTGGTCGGTGGCGGTGCCGCTCTACATCGGGCGCGCCCAGGCCGAGGCGGGGTCGTTCGTTCCGCCCGCCGAGCTGCTCGCGGCGCGCGGCACACCGGGGGAGAGCGTGCTCCTCGAGCCGATCGGTTGGATCGGGTACCGGAGCGGGCTGCGCGTGCTCGACGAATCGGGCCTCGTGAGCCCGGACGT
>DATLUU010000146.1:0-2090 GCA_035577885.1 Verrucomicrobiia bacterium | reverse complement strand
CGTTCTTCAATGTCTGCCGTCATCGGGGGACGCGGATCTGCAGCGAGGAGGCCGGGCGTTTCGGCGAGACGCTCCAGTGTCCTTATCACGCCTGGACCTATCGCACCGACGGCCAGCTCATCGGCGCCCCCCACATGCAGGACGTTCTCGGATTCGACAAGAAGGACTTTCCGCTCCACGCCGCCGCGATCACCGAGTGGGAGGGGTTCCTGTTCGTGTCGGTCGCCCACGAACCGCAGCCGTTCGACACCGCGTGGCGCCCGATGATCGGCCGGCTGTCGCGCTACGGACTGCGTGACCTCGTGGTCGGCCATCGGGTCGCCTACGACGTGATGGCCAACTGGAAGCTGGCCTTCCAGAACTATTCCGAGTGCCTTCACTGCCCGACGATCCACCCCAAGCTCGCCAGCGTTCTGCCGTATCAGAGCGGCGCGAATGACCTGACCGAGGGTCCCTTCCTGGGCGGCTACATGGAGATCACCCCGCCGAACCAGAGCGCGACGATGAGCGGCGCACCGGCCGGCGCGTTGGTCAGTCCCTCGCTGCCCGAGGCCGACCGCCATCGCGCGTTCTACTACACGCTCATGCCGAACCTGTTCCTGAGCCTGCACCCCGACTACGTGAACTACTACCTCGTGCACCCGATCTCGCCTGCACGGACGCGGATCGAGTCCGAGTGGCTCTTCCATCCCGATACCGTGCGCGATGGCTCGACGAACATCCGCGACGCGATCGAGTTCTGGGACCTCACGAACCGCCAGGACTGGGACATCGTCGAGCGGAGCCAGCTCGGGATCTCGTCGAGCCGTTACGAGCCGGGACCGTACTCGGCGCGCGAAAGCATCCCGGCGGCGTGGGACCGCGAGTACCTGAGGTGGATGGGGGTCACGCTGCCCAGGTGAGGAGCAGCGAGAGCGCCGCCGCCGCGCCGATCACGGCGTGCACGCTCCAGCGGAGTCGCAGGAGCAGGAACGCGCTGACGAGCGACAGCGCCAGCAGGCGCGGGTCCACGCTCGCGATCTCCGGCACGAGCAGGTGCACCGCACCCCATTGGAGCGTCTGCGAGCGCGCGAACAGCACGTGGACCGCGAACCAGAGCGCCAGGCTCAGGATCACGCCCAGCACCGCCGAGGTGATCGCCGCGAGCGCCCCCTGCAGCCGCGGCAGGCTGCGGATGCGCGCGATATGCGGCGCGCCGGCGAAGATCCACAGGAAGCAGGGCGCGAACGTGGCGTGCACCGCCACCGCCGCACCGAGCACGCCCCTGAGGAGCGAGAGCTGCGGCGGCGACTGCCACGCCGCGACGAAGCCCACGAACTCGGTGACGAGGATGAGCGGTCCCGGCGTGGTCTCGGCGAGCCCGAGGCCATCCAGCATCTGGCCCGCCGTGAGCCAGCCGTGTTTCGTGACCACGTCCTGGCTCATGTAGCCGAGCGCCGCGTACGCACCTCCGAACGTGACGACGGCGAGCTTCGAGAAGAACAGGCTCAGTTGGGAGAGGATGTGCGCGGGGCCCACGACCACGGCGATGGCGGCGAGCGGCAGCACCCAGATCGCGAGCCAGACGGCGATGGTCCTGAGCGTCCCGAGCACGGACGTGTTCGCGTGCGCCGGCAGCGCTTCGGGAGCGGTCTTCCACGTCCAGCTCCAGCCCAACGCGCCGGCCGCGAACACGACCAGGGGGTAGGGCACCGAGAGCATGCCGAGCGAGACCAGTGAGGCCGCCGCCACCGCGACCTGTCGCCGCTCGGTGAGTGCGCGCCGGCCGATGCGAAGCATCGCCTCGATCACCAACACCAGCACCGTGGCCTTGATGCCCGCGAACGCCGCCACGATCCACGACACGTGACCGAAGACCGCATAGATGGCGGCGAGCGTGCCGACGACGAGCGCGCCCGGGAGCACGAACCACAGCCCCGCCAGGAGTCCGCCCGCGAGCCCGTGTTGCTTCCAGCCCGCGTACGTCGCGAGCTGCATCGCCTCCGGGCCCGGCAGCAGCATGCAGAAGCCGAGGGCGTCCAGGAACTCGCGCTCGCCGAGCCAGCGGCGCTCGTCCACGAGGACGCGGTGCATGAGCGCGATCTGCGCCG
>DATLUU010000145.1:0-3374 GCA_035577885.1 Verrucomicrobiia bacterium | reverse complement strand
CCACACGGTGACCGACAGTGCGTCGGCGTGGCCGTGAGCGGCCAGCGGACCACTCCCGAGCGGGCCGTGGTCGAACGTCACCAGCAGCCCGCGGCCGCGCCACACGGTCCAGCCGCCATCGGGGAACGTGTGCTTCCCGTCATCGGCATCGCGAGCCGCGCGACCTGCCGCGCCGAACAGCAATCGTGCAAGCGCCGTCGCCTCGCCCTCGAGCGCGTCGGCGCCCACGCGCGCTGCGAGCGCGTTGCCGACGAGGTCCAGCCGCGACGCGCCGTCCCATGCCAGCAGCACGCGGCCGTCGTCCTCGTCGCCCACCTGCGGCCAGCGCCCATCGGGCAGGCGAACGACGCGCATGAACTCGAGCGATCGCGCGAGCCTCGCCCACACCTCGTCACGCACCCTCTCGCCCGCGCACTCGGCCGCGTGCAGCGCGAGCACGGCCAGCTCCCAGACGAACGGCACGTAGCCGAACGCCTGCTCGGCGTTCACCCCGTCGGGGTGGAACTGGCGCAGCAGCTCGCGCTCGAGGTGCGCGAGCCCGGTGCGCCGTAGCGCGCTCGCCGGGCGCAGCGCCGGCCACAGCGAGCCAGCCACGACCATGGCCGCCAACTCGGCGAGCAGGTGGTTGTTGGCGCTCGAGCCCAGGCTCAGGTGATCGCGGCACCACAGCGCCTGCTGGGAGAGCAGCCCCAGCACCGCCTCGGGATCGCGCACGTCGCCGGGCTCCAGGAGGGCCAGCGTGGCGCTGGCGGTGAGCACGCGGATCGCCATCTCGATGCCGCTCGTATGGTGGATGCCGCGTGCGAGGGGCGCGCGCGCGGCGAAGTCGGCGAGCCAGCGCGCGGCGCGCTCCGCGTGCGCTCGTTCGCCGGTGAGGCGCGCGGCGAGTGCCAGGGTCGGGCAGGGCGTGAGCCGCGCCAGCTCCCAGGCGAACTTGGCACCGCCCGCCGCGGCCGTGTCGCGGTGGTCGATGGCGCGGCTGGGCACGTCGGGCCACTCGGCGCCGGTGAGCGCGTTGGCGTTCCAGCGCGGCGGGTCCGCGATCGCGACGCCGTGACCGAAGAGCCGCCAGCGGCCGCCGGCGATCGCCTGCGCCTCGTCGAGCACGCCCGCGAAACCGGAGGCGTCGGCTGGCGGGCGCACCCAGCGCCGCGGAGCGGAAGCGCCCAGCGCGCCGGCGGCGGTGCCGCTCCACAACCTTGCAAACGCCGCTCCCGGCGCGTCGCGCTCCCACGCCGGCACGAACAGCCGGTCCCGCACCGCCACGCGCGTGCGATGCGCGATCTCGCCGGGCGTCATCGCCGCCAGTCGGTCGACGAGCCAGCGCGGGTGGCTCACGAGCGCCCCTTGCGCGCGAGCAGCTCGCGCACGGCGGCCACGATCCGGGCGGCCGCGCGGTCCGGATGGTACGACGCCACGTCGGCGTGCAGCTGGGCGCCGAGCCGCGCGCGCAGGTCGTGATCGGTGGCGAGCCGCCGCAGGCGGTCGGTGAGCGCGTCCACGTCGCCCGGCTGGACGAGGAAGCCGTTCGCGCCGTCGCGCACGAGCGATTCGATCGCGCCCACCGGCGTGGTCACCACCGGCAGCGCGAACGCGCCCGCTTCGTAGAGCACCGCCGGGAGGCCTTCGTTGTAGCTCGGCAGCGCCAGCAGGTCGTGGTCGCGATAGTGGGCATAGAGCGGCTCGCCCGTGAGCGCGCCGGTGAAGCGAACCGAGGACTCGAGCCCGAGCGCCGTGCCGCGTGCGTGCGTCTCCTCGAGCTCGCCGGCCCCCTTTTCGGGGCCGACGATCGTGAGCGCCACCGCGAGTCCTTCGCGGCGCAGGCGCGCCACCGCCTCGAGCAGGTCGAGAACGCCCTTCCGCCGCCCGACCTGGCCCACGTACAGGACGCGCACCGGCGGCTCGCGCCGCGGCTCGCGCGTGAACTCCGCGCCGCGCTCGAACACCTCGTGCAGCAGCGTCGACGGGCAGATCGCGATGGGGCAGCGGAGGCCGTACGACTCGAACATCCTGCGCCACGGCTCGCCCAGAACCAGCATGGCGTCGAACTGCGCGAAGCCCATGCGCACCGCGCGCGCGACGAGCCCGCGGCGCGCGATCACGTCACGGATGTCGCCCGCGTGCTGGTGCCCGATCACGAGTGCGCCGGTGCGGCGCGCGAGTCCGGCGAGCACGAGATCGCGCAGCACCCCCGACAGCGTGCCCGACACCGGCACGTAGACCACATCGGGGCGGAAGCGCGCCACGGCGCGCAGCAGCCGGCCCCAGTGCGTGAACGCCCACACCATGTTCGTCGCATCGAAGCGGCCCTGGAACGCCTTCGCGCGCCGCTTGGTGGTGTCGCAGTGGGCGATCTCGAAGGCATCCAGCTCGGGCGACTCGAGCACGGCCTGTGTGAACGTCTCCACCCCGCCGATGGGCGGCGGCAGCGGTCCGACGATGAGCAGGCGCGGCTTGCGGCTTTTCGGCGACACCAGGCCTCGCGTCAGGGCAGCGCGACGGCGCGGCTTCGGCTCAGGCCGGGCGCCTCGCGTAGAGCGACACGCTCTTCGTGAGCAGGTAGTAGAGCGTACGGCCACGCACGTGGCGCCCGTCGCGCGACACCATCCAGCGGCCGAGCGCGCGCACGCCGTGCAGCTCTTCGGGACGCACGAGCTCGAGGCGCTCGAACACGTCGAGGCCGAGGCCGGCGACGAACGCCTTGAGCTTCACCGGGTGGAACCAGTTCACGGCCGGCAGGTCGGTATAGGCCACGAGGTCGGGGCGATTCTTCATGATCCAGGCCAGCACCCGGTTGCGCACCCCCTCGGGCAGCCAGGGGTAGAACGGGAAGCCACGCACCTCGGTCTGGAACGGGTGGAAACGGTTCGTGGTGTGGAGCATGAGCACCCCGCCCGGCGCCACCAGGCGCGCCGCCTCCTCGACCACGCTCTGCCAGTGCGGCGTGTGCTCGAGCAGCGAGTTCGCGGTCACGACGTCGAAGCTGCGGCTGGCGAGGGGGACCCGGCCGGCGTCCCCGACCGCGGGGTAGAGCCGGCCCTTGTCGCCCGTCAGGCGATGGGCCGCCGAGCGGACGAAATCGACGTCCAGGTCCAGGGCCACCAAATGCGCCCCCATCTCGAGCCAATAGCCACTCCACGAGCCGGCCCCACAGCCGAGATCCAGGACGCGCAGCGGGCGGTCGCGGGGCAGCCAGCCGGCGATCCGGCCCAGCTCGCGGTCGAACTCCGCCCGATCGCGCCGATGCTCGATGGCGATGGGGTTGTGCTTGAGGAATTGCTCTCGGAGCTCGGGGGAGGCAGGCATGAGTCCTGGACCGCAGGCGGGGGAAGGATTAACGAAGTTGCGGCGAAGAAGCTTACCAGATTCGTCCG
>DATLUU010000144.1:0-6897 GCA_035577885.1 Verrucomicrobiia bacterium | reverse complement strand
GGTCCACGGGCCCGCGACCATGCCGACCAGCGCGCCGGTCGCGCCCGCGACCACGGCGGCGCACGGCGCGGAAAGCGCGCGCACCGAAGCGGGGACGGCTCCCAACGCGCGCACGAAGGGCGCGATCAGGAGCGGATAGAGCGGCGGTTTGTCCCCCGGTGGCCCGAGCGGGCTCAGCGACGGCGACACGACCTGCGCACGCGATGAGAGCACGTTGCGCGCCATGGTCCCGTAGTAGCCCTCGTCGCCGCCGGCGAGGTCGTTCCGCCCGGGCGGCGAGAGCACGAGCCAGGCGATGCCCGCCATGCACGCGATGAGCCACGGCCCCAGACGACCCACGCTGCGATCAGTTCCGCCGGGCGGGCGGCACGGTGAGCACCTGGCAGCGCACCAGGTGGCGCACGCGCGACACGGTGGCGCCGAACACCACGTCGGAGATTCCCGAGTGGCCGTGCGAACCCGTCACCAGCAGGTCGGCGCCCTCCTCGCCCACGATGCGCGCGATCTCGCGCGCGGGGTCGCCGTGGCCGAGGCGCACCGAGGATCTCGTCCCGCGCTCGCCGAACTCGCGCGCCAGCGCCTCGAGCGCGGTGCGGTCCTCGCGGCTTTCGCTGTCCAGGCTCTGCTCGCCGAGCCAGTGGCTCGCCGCGCTCTCGGCGACGTGCACGAACACCAGCTCCGCCCCAGGGGCGAGCTCGGCGCGGCGCAGGAAATGGAGCACGTTCTCGTCGGGCTCGGCGAGCTCCACGGCCACGGCGATCCGCCGGTAGCTGCCCGAATGCCAGTGGAGCGGCTCGACCTCGCGCGCCGTACCCGTGCCGCGAGCGGCGCGCGAGCCCGCCGCGGCCATCGCCGGCTCGGCCGCGGGGAGCGCGAGCGACGGGCCGCCTCGCCCGAAGAACGGCAGCACGAGCAGCGCGACCAGCAGCACCAGCAGGCCCAGCGCGGACGGGATCAGCACCACCCACAGCCACCACGCGCCCGGCGAGTGCGCGACCCAGCCGAGGATCGTCTCCACCGCGAGCTTCCCGTTCAGGCCCATGATGATCGCCGTGGTCACGATCGCGAGCACGCGCACCCACCACGGGTTCACGAACGGCCCCATGTGCCGGCGGTCGCTGGTGAACGTCACCAGCGGGATCACCGCGAACGAGAGCTGGAGGGAGAGCGCCACCTGCGAGAGCACGAGCAGCTGGTCCACGCCGCGCTCGCCCTGGACGACGATCACGATCACCGCGGGGATGATGGCGAGGCCGCGGCTCACGACGCGGCGCAGCCACGGCCGCACGCGCACGCGCAGGAAGCCCTCCATCACGATCTGGCCCGCGAGCGTGCCGGTCACCGTGCTCGCCTGCCCCGCGCACAGCAGTGCCACCGCGAACAGGATCGGCGCCAGCGCGGTGCCGAGCAGCGGCGCCAGCAGACGGTGCGCCTCGTGGAGCGAGCCGACCCCGAGGAAGCCGTGGCGGTGGAACGCCGCGGCCGCGAGCACGAGGATGGCGCCGTTCACGAACAGTGCGGCGTTGAGCGCGATCGCGGAGTCGACGAAGTTCATGCGACAGGCCTCGCGCTTGCCCTCCACGGTGGGCTCGATCTCGCGGCTCTGCACCAGGGCGCTGTGGAGGTAGAGGTTGTGGGGCATCACCGTGGCGCCGAGGATGCCCATGGCCACGAACAACGATTCCGCGTGGAGCCCGAGCACCGACACCCCACCCCCGGGCGAGCGCGCGATCAGCGACGGCCGGCCGTCGTCGCCGCGCGGCACCACGGCGTGGAGGATGGCGGCGAGATCCGGCTGCGAGAGCATCATCTGCACCGCGAAGCAGCCGCCGATCGTGAGCACGAGCAGGATGATGAACGCTTCCATGCGGCGGATGCCGTAGTTCGTGAGCACGAGCAGCAGCAGCACGTCGAGCGCGGTGATGATGACGCCGGCGAGGAGCGGGATGCCGAACAGGAGCTGGAGCCCGATCGCGGCGCCCAGCACCTCGGCGAGGTCGCAGGCCACGATCGCGATCTCGCACAGGATCCACAGCGGCCACACCATGAAGCGCGGGTAGAAGTCGCGGCACGCCTGGGCGAGGTCGCGCCCGGTCACCACGCCCAGCCGCGCCGACAGCGTCTGGAGCAGGATGGCCATGAGGTTGCTCATGACCAGCACCCACACCAGCTGGTAGCCGAACTTGGCACCGCCCGCGAGATCGGTGGCCCAGTTGCCCGGGTCCATGTAACCCACGCTCACCAGGTACGCCGGGCCCGCGAACGCGAACATGCGGCGGAGCCAGTTGCGCGTGCGCGGCACGCGCACCGTGGCATGGAGGTCGGAGACCGCCTGTGGCTCGCGCGTGCTCATGCCCGGCTCCGCGGACGGCGCTCGATCATCACCCCGTCCAGCCCTTCGCGGCCGCTCACCACGCGGCGGCCGGCGATCTCGAGCGTGAACACACCCTCCTCCGGGAGCGCTTCGAGCATGTGCACCTCGGCCCCGGGCACGAGCCCGGCACGCTTCCAGCGCGTGAGCCGCGCCGGATCCTCGCCGCCGCGCACCTCGCGCACGCGCGCCCGCGCACCCGACGGCAGTGCCGCGAGCGGCGACAGCGCGCGCCGCGGCAGCCGGCCCTGGCGATCGGGGATGGGATGGCCGTGCGGGTCCTCAGCCGGATGGCCGAGGCTGCGCTCGATCGCGTCGAGCACGCGCTCGCTGACGTGGTGCTCCAGCTCCTCCGCCTCCTCGTGCACCTCGCTCCAGTCCAGCTCGAGCACGCGCGCGAGGAACGTCTCCAGCAGCCGGTGGCGCCGGAGCACGAGCAGCGCGGCACGCTCGCCGGAGGCGGTGAGCTTGGCGGCGCCACGCGGCCCCAGGTCCACGAGCCGTTCCTCGGCGAGGTGCGCGAGCATGTTCGTGACGCTGGGCGCCGACACCCCGAGCCGGCGCGCGAGCGCCGAGACGGGCACGGCGCCGCCGGTCCCGAGCTGGAGGAGCGCCTTGTGGTAGTTCTGGCGCGAACGGCTCACGGCCGGGCGCGCGGGGGTGTCCTGCATGGTGCGTGGCATCCCTTATTAGCTACGACTAACGCGGCGATTTGTCCAGACTAATCTTCGGCAGGGCGGTTGCCGGGCTTGAGAGCCGTCCGCTAGGCTCGCCCGTCCGCATCCCCCCGCCGCGCCCCTCTCGGAGCCCCCCGATGCCGCAGATGACCATGGTGCAGGCCATCACCGACGCGCTGCGGCTGTCGCTGCGTGAGGATCCGAAGGTCGTGGTGCTGGGTGAGGACGTGGGCCGGAACGGCGGCGTGTTCCGCGTCACCGAAGGGCTCCAGGCCGAGTTCGGGTCCGAGCGCGTGCTGGACACGCCGCTCGCCGAGAACGGCATCGTGGGCGGCGCCATCGGCATGGCGCTCTACGGATTGAAGCCCGTGGCCGAGATCCAGTTCGTGGACTTCATCTACCCCGCGTTCGACCAGATCGTCTCCGAGCTGGCGAAGTTCCGCTGGCGCTCGGCGGGCCAGTACAGCTGCCCGGTCGTGGTGCGCGCGCCCTATGGCGGCGGCATCCGCGGCGGGCTCTACCACTCGCAGAGCCCCGAGGCCTACTTCTGCCACACGACCGGGCTCCAGGTGGTGATCCCCTCGACGCCGTCCGACGCGAAAGGCCTGCTCCTGTCCGCGATCCAGGGGCCCGACCCGGTCATGTTCCTCGAGCCCAAGCGCCTCTATCGTTCGACGAAGGAGGATGTCGCCGACGGCGCCTACACGGTGCCGATCGGCAAGGCGCGTGTGGCGCGCGCGGGCGAGCACGTCACCGTGATCGCGTACGGCGCCATGGTGCCGGTGGCACTCGAGGCCGCGGAGCAGGCCGCATCCCGTGGCTGGAGCGCCGAGGTGCTCGATCTGCGCACGCTGCTCCCGCTCGACGCCGACGCGGTGATCGAGAGCGTGCGCCGCACCGGCCGCGCGGTGATCGTGCACGAGGCACCGCGCACGTGCGGCTACGGTGCCGAGCTCTCGGCGCTCCTGGCCGAGCAGGCGCTCACGAGCCTCCAGGCGCCGGTGCTGCGCGTGACCGGCTACGACACGCCGTTCCCCTACACACTCGAGCACACGTACCTGCCCGACGCGAAGCGCGTGTTCGCCGCGCTCGAGCGGGTGATGGAGTACTGACCATGGCTTACGACGTGAAGCTGCCGGACATCGGCGAGGGCGTGGCCGAGGGCGAGATCGTGCGCTGGCTCGTTCGGGTCGGCGACGGAGTCAAAGAGGACCAGCCGCTGGTCGAGGTGATGACCGACAAGGCCAGCGTCGAGATCCCGTCGCCGCGCACGGGCACGATCGAGGCGATCCTGGTCGAGGAGGGCGCGGTGGTGCCGGTGGGCACCGTGCTCGTGAGCATCGCGGTGGCGGGCGCTGGCGCGGCCGCCTCCGCCCCCGCGGCTGCGCACGCGGCGGCCGGCTCGACGACGACGGCGACGAAGACCGCGGTCGCACCCGCGCCGGCCGGGGCATCCGCCGGAGGCGGGTCCGGTGCGGCCGTGCGCATCGAGGCGACCCCTGCCGTGCGCGCGCTCGCGAAGGAGCTGGGCGTCGCGCTCGAAAGCCTCGCGGGCACGGGAGCGAGCGGGCGCATCACCGCGGACGACGTGAAGGCGGCCGCGGGTGGAGCGCCAGCGGCGGCCAAGGCTTCGACTCCGACCGCGGACGAGAAGCGTGTGCCGCTGCGCGGCCTGCGGCGCAAGATCGCCGAGCACATGCGGCGTTCGCTCACCACCGCGGCCCAGTTCACGTTCGTCGCCGAGTGCGATTTCACCGCCATGGTCGAGCATCGCGCCCAACACGCCGCGGCCGCGGAACGCGCTGGCATCAAGCTCACGTATCTCGCCTACGTGTTCCGTGCGCTCCCTTCGGTGTTGAAGCAGTTCCCGCTCCTGAACAGCTCGCTCGACGATGCGGCCGGCGAGATCGTCTTGAAGCAGCACTGCCACCTCGGCCTCGCCACGAACACCGAGGAAGGCCTCACCGTGCCGATCGTGCACGACGCCGAGAAGCTCGGTCTGTTCGCGCTGGCGCGTGAGATCGACCGGCTCGCCACCGCCGCGCGCGAGCACAAGTTGAAGCTCGAGGAGCTCCAGGGCGGCACGTTCACCGTGACCAGCACGGGTGCGAAGGGCGGCGTGCTCGCGACCCCGATCCTCCACCATCCCCAGGTGGCGATCCTGGGCGTGCACGCGGTGACGAAGAAGCCGGCGGTCGTGAACGGCCAGATCGTGGCGCGCGACCTCGGCAATCTCTCGCTGTCGCTCGACCATCGCGTGGTGGACGGCGCCGTGGGCGCGGATTTCCTCTACGCACTGATCGAGAAGCTGCAGACGCCGGGCGCCTGGCTCACCGCGGAAGACTTGAAGTGACCGCGACCGTGACCGTGGACGAGACGCTCCGCCGCGTGCTCGACGAGCACGGCCGCGAGGTGGCAACGCCACCGAGCGTTCCCGACGTCGACCTGCGCGCGCTCCATCGCCACCTCTTGAAGATGCGGCTCCTCGACACGCGCATGCTGTCGCTCCAGCGCCAGGGCCGCATCGGCTTCTACGGCATGGCGACCGGCCAGGAGGCCTCGGTCACCGGCTCCGCCTACCCGCTGAAAGCGGGCGACTGGGTGTTCCACGCGCTCCGGGAGACCGGCGTCTGCCTGTGGCGCGGGACGAGCCTCGAGGAGATCGTGTGCCAGCTGATCGGCAACTCGGGCGACGTGCTGATCGGCCGCCAGATGCCGATGCACTTCAGCGACCGCAAGGTGAACTCGGTGGCGTGGTCGAGCGTCATCGGCACCCAGCTCCCGCAGGCGATGGGCGCCGCGTACGCGGCCAAGCTCCTGAAGCACGACACCGTGTGCGTGGGCTACATCGGCGACGGCGGCACCTCGACCGGCGACTTCCACGCCGCGCTGAACTTCGCGGCCGTTTGGAAGGTGCCCGCGGTGTTCTTCTGCCAGAACAACCAGTGGGCGATCTCGGTGCCGCTCGCCGCCCAGACCGTCTCCAGCAGCATCGCGATCAAGGCCGTGGCCTACGGCATGCCGGGCGTGCTCGTGGACGGCAACGACCTGCTGGCGGTGATCGCGGCGCAGCGCGAAGCGGTGGACCGCGCGCGCTCGGGCGGCGGTCCGACGCTGGTCGAGTCGGTGACGTTCCGCATGGGCGGGCACTCCTCGAGCGACGACCCCACGCGCTATCGCGACGCCGAGCTGGTGAAGCACTGGGAGCAGCGCGACCCGGTCGTGCGCTTCGAGAAGTGGCTGCGGGCGAAGAAGCTCCTCAGCGATGCCGACCTCGAGCGCTGGACGGGCGAGATCAACGACGAGCTCTCGGCCGCGATCACCGCGGCGGAAGCGATGCCGGCCCCCGGCATCGAGACCATGTTCGCCGACGTCTACGCCGAGATGCCGCCGCACATCGCCGAGCAGATGAAGTACGCGCGCGCGCTGGGACTGGGGACGAAGTTCGAGGGCGCGTTCCCGCTCTGACGCGGCTTCAGCGACTCGCCGGTTTCCCCGCGTCCGGCAGCCTGAGCTGCTTCCCGGGCGAGACTTTGTCGCTCACGAGGTTGTTCGCCATCATGATCGCCGCCACGCTCGTGCCCCAGCGCTGGGCGAGCGAGGCGAGCGTCTCGCCCGGCTGGACCACGATCCAGGTCGGCCGCGCGGAAGGCGGAGGCGGCGTGGCAACGGTCGGGCGCGGCGCCGGTGAGGTCGCCGTGCTCTCGCGCGGTGCGGGCGGCGGCGTCACCGTTCGCGCGGCAGGTGCTGCCGCGGCGGCCTTTGGCGACGGCGGCGGGGTCGCCTTGCGCCGAGCATCCTGCACCGGCGCCACGGTCGCCGTCGGTCTCGCGGGCACCGAGGTCTCCA
>DATLUU010000143.1:0-5914 GCA_035577885.1 Verrucomicrobiia bacterium | reverse complement strand
CCCGAAGGGCTGGTCCGGGAACGGCCACCGGGCGGCGTCACTCGTCGTCGACAGCCGAGACAAGGCTTGTCTCCTCCTCGTTCCTTGCGCGGTGGCCGTTCCCGGACCAGCGCGCTCGTGTGGCGTTCTCAAACGGAGCCTGGCTCGCTACATCCGGAACACGCCGAACTTCATCTCCGGGATCGGCGCGTCGAGGCTCGCCGCCAGCGACAGCGCCAGCACGTCGCGCGTCGCCGCCGGGTCGATGACGCCGTCGTCCCACAGACGTGCGGTCGAGAAGTAGGGGCTGCCCTCTTCCTCGTACTTGTCGAGGATCGGCTGCTTGAACGCCTTCTCCTCGGCGGCGCTCATCTTCTTGCCCGACACCGCCGCCAGCACGCTCGCCGCCTGCTCGCCGCCCATGACGCTGATGCGGCTGTTCGGCCACATGTAGAGGAAGCGCGGCTGGTAGGCGCGGCCGCACATGCCGTAGTTCCCGGCGCCGAAGCTGCCGCCGATGATCACCGTGATCTTCGGCACCTGCGCGTTCGCCACCGCGTGCACGAGCTTCGCCCCGTCCTTGGCGATGCCGCCGTGCTCGTACTGGCGGCCGACCATGAACCCGGTGATGTTCTGCAGGAACAGCAGCGGCACGCCGCGCTGCGCCGCCAGCTCGATGAAGTGCGTGCCCTTCAACGCCGACTCGCTGAACAGGATGCCCTGGTTGGCGAGGATCGCCACCGGCATGCCCATCAGGTGCGCGAAGCCGCACACGAGCGTGGTGCCGTAGCGCGCCTTGAACTCGTGGAAGTTCGAGCCGTCCACGAGCCGCGCGATCACTTCCTTCACCTCGTACGTCGTGCGCACATCGCGCGGCAGCACGCCGTGCAGCTCCGCGGGGTCGTAGGCGGGCGCCTCGGGCGTGCGCAGGTCGAGCTGGGCGCCCTGTGCCCGCCCGAGGTGCGACACGATCTCGCGCGCCATCTCCAGCGCGTGCGCGTCGTCGTCGGCGAGGTGGTCGGCCACGCCGGAGATGCGCGTGTGCACGTCGCCGCCGCCCAGTTCCTCGGCCGTCACCTCCTCGCCCGTCGCCGCCTTCACCAGCGGCGGCCCGGCGAGGAAGATCGTGCCCTGGTTCTTCACGATCACGGTCTCGTCGCTCATCGCCGGCACGTACGCGCCGCCCGCCGTGCACGAGCCCATGACCACCGCGACCTGCGGGATCTGGAGCGCCGAGGCACGCGCCTGGTTGTAGAAGATGCGCCCGAAGTGGTCGCGGTCGGGGAAGACGTCGGATTGGAGCGGCAGGAACGCGCCGCCCGAGTCCACGAGGTAGACGCTCGGCAGCCGGTTCTCGAGGGCGATCTCCTGCGCGCGCACGTGCTTCTTCACCGTCATCGGGTAATAGGTGCCGCCCTTCACCGTGGCGTCGTTCGCCACCACCATGACGTGGCGCCCGTGTACGCGGCCGATGCCGGTGACGAGACCGGCGCACGGCGCGTCCTTGTCATAGAGCCCGTTCGCCGCGAGCGGCGACAGCTCGAGGAACGCGGTGCCGGGATCGAGCAGGCGCTCGACGCGCTCGCGCACGAACAGCTTGCCGCGCGACGTGTGCTTCTTCACCGCGTCAGCGCCGCCACCTTCCTTCACCGCCGCCAGCCTGCGGCGCAGGTCCTCGGCGAGTGCGTGATGGTGCTTGGCGTTGGCCTTGAACTCGGCGCTGTGCGTGTCGAGGTGGGATTCGAGTCGTTCCATGGCGGCGATTTATAGCAGCCTTGCTGGGCGGGCGCATGCGTGCGCGCCCGGCGCGCTCAAGACCGCAACTGTCGCATCCGCATCGCCGACGCGAGCGCATAGGCGACCACCGTGAGCGCCAGGTAGACCGCCCACAGGACCGGCGAGCGCGCCGTGGTGACGCCGGTATAGTCCAGCTCCGCGACGTGGTGCATCGGCCCCACGTACCACGCGAACAGGTACAGCACCTCGAACGCCTTGCTCCCGCCGGTCCACACCCCCAGCGCCAGCGCCGCGGCCGGCACGAACGCCGCGCACGAGAGCCACCCCGCGAGTGCGCCGGACGAGCCCTCCGCACCGAGCGAGAACGCGAACCGGAGCAGGGCCGGCGCGCCGACCAGCAAGCCCACGATCGCGCCCGCGGCCCACGCGCCGGGCAGCAGCCGCGCGAGCGGCCGCGGACAGGAGAACAGGAGTGGCCCGGTGTCGTGGCGCCGCTCGCGCTGGCCGAGCTGCGACCACAGGAGCGCCGGCCAGATCGAGGCGAGCGGCAGCACCACCGTGCGCAGCGCCAAAAGCGGTGTGGCGAACTCTGCAATCCACAGGCCGAGCACGCCCAGCCACCACCACATCGAAGGGGCGCGCAGCATGAGCGCCAGCTCCGCGCGCACGACGCCCGCGAACGCCGCGCCGCGCCGGGCCACCGTGAGCTGCCCAACCGGAACCGCCGGCAGTTGCGCTTCCGTGGTCGTCGCGCGCGCCCCGCGCCGGCCGCGTTCCGCGCGCACACGGGAGGTCGCATCGAAGCGGTCGAAGAGGAACGCGGCCGCGAGCACGACCAGCACGGAACCGAGTACGAACGGCAGGCGCGATGCCAGCGCGCCCGCGGTCCAGCGCGTCCCCTCCCAGTGGAACGTCTTCACCGGGTGCGCGTTCGCGCGCGGGCTCAAGTTGACACCCATGCTGAACTCGGGCGGGTGGCTCGCGGTCTCCGGGTGCTGCGCGGCAAGCGTCGCGCGCAGGTCGTTCACCACCGCGCGCGCGCCGGTCAAGTCGCGCGACGCGCTCGTCTTGGGATCCTGCATGCCGCTGGCCGAGAGGAGGAACCCGAGCAGGAAGAACCAGACGAAGTTCCCGAGCCCGCCCCGCAGCCAGCTCATGCAGTCGAAGAACACCGCCGAGGCGGACGCGAACAACGCGAGCGGTCCCGTGATCGCGAGGAACGGGAGCAGGGTGGCCGCGAGATCCACGCGCCGGTCCTCGGCGAGGAGTTGCTGCTGGATCAGCGCCGCGAGCGCGACGACGGCGGCCTGGATCGCGAACGCGATCAGGTTCCCGAGCGTGCGCGCGGAGACATACGCCAGCGTGCTCATGCGCGACGCCGCGAGCAGCTGGCCCACGCCGGTACGGCGGTCGCGCTCGACGGAACCCTTCGCCTGGTAGAAGCCCACGAACAGGAACCACATGCCGGTGAGGATCGCGGTCAGCGTCCCCACCCACGCCGCGTTGTAGAGCGGCCGGAACTCGTCGTCCATGACGAACGTGCGGTACGCGGAGCCAGCAGGCGGCAGCATGTGCTGGCCGAGCCAGAGCATGAACACGAGCCCGAGCGCGAACGCCGGCCGTCGCGTGCGGTCGAGCACGCCGGCCCAGGCCACGGCCACGATCGGCCCCAGGCCTGCACCACGCGGCACGGCGGGGAGCGCGGGCCGCGCGCGCGCGAGCGCCCGCTCGCTCACGCAGCCGCCGGCTGGGCCGCGCGCTGGAGCAGCAGGTAGGCGTCCTCGAGCGAGGGCTCGGCCGGGCGGGCGGCCGCGCCGGGCGCGGTCTCGGACACGACGCGCGCGAGCACGCGCGGGCCACGCCGGAGCGTCGCGCCCACCAGGTGTCGCGTGCGCAACGCGTCCAGCTCGCTCGCGTCGGTCTCCAGCTCCCACACGCGCCCGCGCACCTGCTCGAGCAGGCCCTCCGGGCTCGAGTCCGCGATCATGCGGCCCAGGCCCATGACGACGATGCGCGTCGCCGTGGCCTCCACGTCGGAGACGATGTGGGTGGAGAGCAGCACGATGCGATCGCCCGACAGCTCGCCGAGCAGGTTCCGGAACCGCACCCGCTCCTCGGGGTCCAACCCGGCGGTGGGCTCGTCCACGATGAGGACACGCGGGTCGTTGAGCAGCGCCTGCGCGATGCCCACGCGCTGGCGCATGCCGCCGGAGAAGCCGCCGAGCGGCCGATTCCGCGCTTCGCCCAGGTTCACGAGCTCGAGCAGCTCGAGCGTGCGCTGGCGCGCCGCGCGTGGCTCCAGGCCCTTCGCGGCGGCGATGTAGTCCATGAACTCGAGTGCCGAGAGTTGCGGGTAGATGCCGAAGTCCTGGGGCAGGTAGCCGAGCGTCTCGCGCAGCGCGTCGGGCTCGCGCGAGAGATCGCGCCCTTCCCACAGCACGCGTCCGGCGCTCGGGCGCGTGACCGTGGCGAGGATGCGCATGAGCGTGGACTTGCCGGCGCCGTTCGGGCCCAGGAGCCCGGTGACGCCGGGCTCGAGCGTGAGCGTGAACTCGGAGAGCGCCCAGCCACGGCCGGGGTAGCGCTTGCCGAGCGATTCGAGCACCAGCTGCATGACGCCTCCGTGGGCGATCTCCACCGGCCGAATGGCGCCCGCGGCCGCCCCGCCCGGCGCGATGGCTCTCTTACGATGCTCCGTGCGACCGGGTTGCGCCCGCGACCGGCAGCCGCACGATCGCGGTGCAGCCGGGACGGCGTTTCGTGGCGCTGTCCCCGCCCCGGTTCTCGAGCGCGAGCGTGCCGCCGTGAGCCTCGGCGATCTGGCGCGAGAGCGCGAGGCCGATCCCGGTACCCGCGGGCTTTGTTGTAAAGAACGGCACGAACAGGTTCGCGGTGTCGACCAGGCCTGGGCCCTCGTCGAGCACGCGCAGCTCGAACACGTCGTCGGCCACCGACCACTCGAGCCAGACGCGGCCATGGGTCTCGAGCGCCGCGTCGACGGCGTTGCGTACGAGATTGATGAGGAGCTGCTCCAGCTGGTCGCCATCGGCGTGGAGCGTGACCTCGGGGCCGCCCACCTCCTCTACGGCCAAGCGCGTCTCGAGCGCGGCCACGCGCCGCACCCAACCTCCGGCGTCGATGGTGGCGAGCGTCGGCTTGGGCAGGCGGGCGAGCCGCGCGTAGGCGTGCATGAAGCGCGCGAGCGAGCGCGAGCGGGTCTCGATGATGTCGAGGCCTTCAGAAAGCTCCGCGGGCGCCGTGGTGCTGGCGCCGCGTTCGAGGATCGATCGCAGGCTGCCGGCGATGGACTGGATGGGCGCCAGCGAGTTGTTGATCTCGTGCGAGAGCACGCGGATCAGCCGCTGCCACGCCTCGCGCTCTTCCTCCCTCAACGCGCGCGACAGATCGGAAAGGAACACCAGCTCCTGCGGGCGGCCGTCCTGGATGTACTGGCCGCGCCGCAGTTCCCAGCGCCCGGAGGCACCCGCGAGCCGCAGGTCCACGAGCCGCGGCGTCTCCCCCTCGAGGCAGGGCCCGAGTCCCAGCCACTGCGCCTCGAGACCGAGCAGCCGCTCGGAGGGCCGGCCGAGGAGCCGCTCGCCCTCGCCGTTCACGAGCCGCAGCCGGCGCTCGGGATCGAACCCGAACACGGCGACGTCCACGGAGTCCATGACGCGGCGCAGGAGCACGGTGGCGGCGATGGCGCCCAACCGCTGCCGGCGCACCGCCTCGGTGAGCGAGTTCACCTCCCAGAGCGCCAGTCCCAGCGCGCCTTCCGGATCGGCGCCGCGCGCGCGGATCGAGGTGTCGCCCTCACGGATCGCGGCCACCATGTTGGAGAGCGTCTGCATCGGCCGCACCGCGCGCTCCACGGCCACGCCCGCGCACACGAGCCACGACAGCCATAGGGCGGTCACGATGAGCCCGCGCAGCGACGGATCGACCACGGCGTGTCCGAGGTAGAGCGTCGCCAGGAGCAGCGCCGGCAGGCCGCCCGCGAGTGTGAGCAGCACGAGCTGGCTCTCCCAGCGCATGCGGCGGCGTTTCCTGGGCATCTAGGCTCGTTCTGAGAATGCCGCGCGAGCGCGTTGGGGGCGCCGGCGGGCCAGTCGCAAGGAGCACCGACGAGACAGTGTTGAGACACACGCCGAGGAGGTGCGACGCGGCGAATGGCCCGCTGCCGCCCCCAACCCGAAGG
>DATLUU010000142.1:0-5564 GCA_035577885.1 Verrucomicrobiia bacterium | reverse complement strand
GCTGACCGAGCTGGTCCACCTCGCAGGCGGCTTCCTGCCCACCGCCGATCTCGGATCCATCCACGTCTATCGCTCCAGCGTGCCCGGGGGCGGACCGGACCCCGAGATCGAACGGCTGTCCCAGCTCGGCCGCAAGGACATGACCTCGACCGAGTACGAGGTGCTGCGTGCACGCGTCGCGTCGCTGCGGGGGGACTTCCGCGTGGACTGGAAACGCGTGAAGCCGGGTGGCGACCTCGACATCGTGCTTCGTGGCGGCGACGCGGTGCGGGTGGACCCGGTCGTGGCCACGGTGCGCGTCGACGGTGAAGTGCGTCTCCCCGGCCTGATCCGCTACGAGCCCGGGCGCAGCGTGGAGGAGTACGTGAAGCTCGCGGGCGGGTACTCCCAGCGCGCCGTGCCGCACAAGGTGCGCGTCAAGCGCGCGGTGACGGGCCAGACGATGCTGGCGCACGACGTCAGCTCGCTCCAGCCGGGCGACATGATCTGGGTGCCCGAGCGGGGCGACCCGCAGACCTGGCAGAACTTCCAGGCCGTGCTGCTCGTGGCGACCCAGGTGGCGACGATCATCCTCGCCCTGCGGGTGGTGCCCAGGTAGCGCCGCTACCGCAGCACGGTCACACGTCGCACGCTGGCGCTGCCATCCTTGCGCACGAGCCGGGCCAGGTAGAGTCCCGCGGGGACGAGGTGTCCCTGCTCATCGCGCAGGTCCCACACCGCGCCCGCACCGTCAGCGCCGCGCCCGTTCTTGACGAGTGTCCGCACGATGCGGCCGGAGAGGTCGTGGATCGTGAGCGTGACGGCGCCGTCGCCGGGCGATGACGAGAAGTCGAATCGTGTCCGTTGCCGCGCTGGATTGGGCGCGGCGGGCCGCAGGTCCAGCACAGGCCCCGTCCTCGGCGGCTCCACGCCCGCGTTGGAAAGGTTGCGGCCCTGGATCGTGACCTGGCCATGAGGTCGGACCGTGATCGACTGGGCCCCAGACTCGCCAGCGCGGATCCCGCCCAGCATCGGATTCTGCGCGGGCCCGATCACTCTCGGGTCCTCCAGCGTGGACGGGAACGAGACCTCGAGATCGTAGCGGCCGCTCCCCACGCCGCCGAAGGTCACCGTGTACTCGTCCTGTCCGAGGTAGCCCGACCCGCCATCCACGATCCGCGTCTGGATCGGATGCCGGGGGTCGTCGAGGGAGCGGAGGCGAACCGTAGCGCCCTGCTCGACCAGCATGCCGTTGTCGTCTTCGACGCGCACCCTCAGGAACGAAGTCTGCGCCCGTGGAAGCTGCTCCAGGTGGTTGCGCGCGAAGCGTCTGCTCCAGGCGCCGGCCGCGATGTCCAGGTCGCCATCGTTGTCCATGTCGGCGAACGCGCACAGGTCCGTTCCGGGGAGCACGCCGGGGAAGCCGGTCTCCTCTTCGAACGTGCCGTCGCCCCGGTTCAGGAGCATGCGAGCCACGGCGCCGGGCGGAAAGAAGATGAAGTCCATGTCCCCGTCATTGTCGACATCGGCCCAGCGGTCGCCCCATTCCCAACCCAGCGTCTCGATCCCGAGCACGGACGTGACGTCCGTGAACATCCCGTTCGTGTTCCGGTAGAGCTTCGGGCCGGTGGACGTGCGCAAGCAGAGGTCGAGGTCGCCATCGTTGTCGTAGTCCACGAACTGGGCGCCCTCGTCGAGGACCTGGGGAAGTCCCACCTGGGCGCGGACGTCGGTGAAGTGGGCGTGGCCGTCGTTGATGAAGAGGTGGCTGGCGACGTACAGATCGAGCGCTCCGTCACCGTTCCAATCCGCCACCGCGACGCCCTCGGGCTTCAGCGAGACCGGAAGGCCCACCATGGCGACTCCCGCGCTGTCGGCACACTCGTGGAACTGGCCGTTGCCGAGGTTGAGATAGAAGTAGCTCCGGAACGGCGCCACGTGCGAGTAGAAGGGCACGAACAGGTCGGGCCAGCCGTCGCCATCGAAGTCGCCCCAGGTCGGGGTCTCTCCATGTCCGACGACGTCCATGCCGAGCGCCGGCGCGACGTCCTGGAGTCCGCCCGGCGTGTTCTGGAACAGGTGGACGTAATTGTTGGGGCTGCCATTGTCGTCGTAGGGCGTCAGTACGCAGTCCATATCGCCGTCGCGGTCGTAGTCGCACCACGCACCGCCGTGGTAGTTGCCGGTCCCCAGTTGACTGCGGATGCCGGGCATCTCGACGAACGTCGGCCCCGAGGCGAGGTAGAGGAGGAGATCGGGGTGGCCGTCGCCATCGACATCTCCCCAGTCGGGCGGCAACGTCCCCGCGGTGAATCGCGCCACGGGGGGGTCGAACCCCTCGAACCAGGTGCGCTCGTCGTTCAGGATGACGCCGGTCGCACTCCGGTCGATCGCGGTGGGCCCCGCGTCCGAGTGGATCTGCAGCGAGAACGCCTCGTTGCCCTCGAGGAACGTGTCGCCGACGATCGGGACCTCGATCACGATCTGGTCCTCGCCGGGGGCGAACGCGGTATCGCCCGAGACCGGCAGGTAGTCCTGGTCGGCGACCGTGGCCGTGCCATCCAGCGTGTGATACGTAAAGGAAACCGGCACCCCGCTCGGCTGGAGGAGGCGGACGCGGAACGCCAGCGGATGCGTCAGCGTGTCGCCCTCGGCCACGGAGGTATCCGCGACCGCGATCATGAGCGAGTCGTCGTTGACGATGGTGCCGATCGCCTGTTCGTTGCGCAGCGTGGCGATGACGGGCGCGGACAGGCGTACGCCGAAGAGCTCGTCCCGCTCGAACTTCGTGTCCCCGAGCACCTGGACGGCCAGGGATTCCGCCACCGAGCCCGGCGCGAACGTGACCAGGAGGCTGGCGGACTCGTAGTCGAGGTCGGCGACGGTGGCGGTGCTGTCAAACGTGTCGACACTCACCCGCACCGTGTCCGCGACCGGTGCCGAAAGGTGCAGCGTGAACATGCACGTCTGGCTGCCCGAGTCACCCTCCGGGACACCGGCGTCGTCGACCCAGAGTTCGGGCGGGGCGCCGGGCACGTCCAGATCACCCGAGCGCAGCGAGGGACCGCCGACCGTGAACGCCAGGAGCGCGAGCGACAGCGCTGCGCCTGCCCTGTGCCCAGGGCCGCCGCCGTTCACGCCACTCATCGGGGAGAATCGCCTCCGTGTTCGAAACCGCCTGCGGTGCAGGTAAGCACGCCTGCTTTCGACCACCGGTTATCGGCATCCGCGGCAGGGAACTTCAACCCAGGACCCGGCCCACGTCGGGTGTTTTCGCGCATGGCCGCTCGTCGCCAGCAGCGCAGGAAGCGGGGACATCGCGCCTCCGTTGCCGGAGGACGCCCCATCCCACCCACCGGACCGGTGCTCGCAAGCGATATGCCGACGCGCGGCGGGGCACGCGCGCCGCCATCTGCGCCAGCTTGACAGACCTCCACACGGCCGGAATGCTGCTGTGTTCCCGGCGGGTTGTCGGGGGCTCTCCGGAGCGGCCATCGTGGGAGAACGTGGATTTGAGAGGCGGATCACGGAGAGCGTGGCTCGTGGGCCTGCTGGTCGCAGCACTGGCCCGGCCGGCCGGGGCGCAGACCACCACCAGCACGCCGGACGACACGCGTGAGGTCCGCCTGCCGGCGGCCATCCCGCTCGCCGGCGCCGTGGACCCCGACCGCTACCGCTTGGGCCCGGGCGACGTGCTGCGGCTCGCGCTCTATGGGCCCATCTCGCGGCAGACGACGCTGATCGTCGCCCCCGAGGGCACGCTGTTCCTCCAGGAGCTGGGCTCGGTCAAGGTCTCGGGGCTCACGCTCAGCCAGGCGCGCCAGATGGTGACCTCGCGCATCAAGGGCGCGCTTCGTGGCGTCGGCGTGGAGTTCCAACTCGTGTCGCCGCGAACGTTCCGCATCTACCTGACCGGCGAGTTGAAGATCACCGGCCCGCGCTTGGCCAACGCCACGAGCCGGCTCGCCGACGTGCTGCCCGACACGCTGTTCCTGCCCTCGTCCTCGCGACGCCGGGTCGAGGTCCGCTCGCTGGACGGCTCGCACTGGATCGCGGACCTCGATCGCTTCCGCTGGACCGGCGCCGACGCCGACCAGCACACGCTCGCCGACGGCGACGTCGTTCAGGTGCCGGTGGCGACGAGGTGGGTCGCCGCGTGGGGCGGCGTCGGCCGGCCGAACCGCTACGAGCTGGGCCTGGCCGACAGTGTGTCGACGCTGCTGCAGCTCGCGGGCGGCCTGCAGCGCGATGCCATGCCCGAGCGCGCGCTGCTCGTGCGCTGGCAGGGCTCGCGGCGCGACAGCGTGCGGCTCTCGCTGGTCGACCATTCTGCGGCCGCGCTGGGGATGCCGCTCGAGGACGGCGACGAGCTGAACGTGTTCACGCAGCCCGATTATCACCAGACGGACCGGGTCACCGTGGAGGGTCGCGTGGGCGTGACCGGGAGCTACCCGATCCGCTCCGGCGTCACGCGCCTCGCCGAGGTCCTCGTCCGTGCCGGCGGCCTGATGACGGACGCGGACAGCGCCTCGGTGCTGCTGTTCCGCGCACGCCCCGCCGCGGCCCCGGACATGGAGTTCGACCGGCTGTCGCGGCTCTCGCGCAGCGAGATGACCTCGAGCGAGTACGCCACGTTCCAGACCCGGCTCGCGGGCCTCTCGCCCGACTTCCGTGTCGACCTGCGCAAGGTTGCGGCGGGGGGCGCCAGTGATCCGCTGCTCACGAACGGCGACCGGATCGTGGTCTCGCGCGTGGTGCGCTCGGTGCGCGTGGACGGTCAGGTGCTGCGGCCCGGCGTCGTCGATCTCAAGCCCGGCGAGCCCTGGTCCTACTACGTCAAGCAATGCGGCGGCACCACGACGCGCGCCGCGAAGAGCCAGGTGCGCATCACGCGCGCCAGCAGCGGCCAGACACTGCCCGCCAAGGAAACGGACGTCCCGCTCGCGGGCGACTTCCTATGGGTCCCCGAGCGTGCGGACAACCCGGCATGGCCCTACATCCGTGACAGCATCCTGATCATGGCCCAGCTCGCCACCGTCGCCATCGCGTTCCGGCACTGATGCACGCCCTGCCCTCCTCGAACGCGCCCGAGCTCGCGGGCTTCCTGCGCCGGCACGCGCTCCGCGTCCTCGTGCAGGCGGCGATCGTCAGCGCCGCGGCGTTCCTCCTGAGCCTGCTGCTGCCGAACAAGTTCACCGCCGCGGCGGTGATGCTGCCGCCGAACCCGCAGGCCGACCTGGGCGGGATGCTGAGCGGCGCCGCCGGCGGCGCGGCGCTGTCGCGTGCGCTCGGGATCGATTCGCAGAGCGAGATCGACGTCTACCTGGGTGTGCTGCGCAGTGACCGCGTCAACCAACGGCTCGTGCAGCGTTTCGAGCTACAGAAGGTCTACAAGCAGAAGGACGTGGAGAAGGCTGGCAAGCGTCTCAAGTCGCACACCGGCATCTCGCTCACGAACGAAGGCTTCGTGCGCGTCGCGGTCACGGAGCCCGACCGCAGGCTCGCGGCCGACCTGGCGAACGCGTACGCCGAGGAGCTGGACCAGTTCTTGAGGCTCAACACGAACACGAGCGCGCGGCTGCGGC
>DATLUU010000141.1:0-3221 GCA_035577885.1 Verrucomicrobiia bacterium | reverse complement strand
GTCGTCGTCGCTCGTGTCCGCGCCCTCGATCACCGCAAGAACCCCTGTCGGTTCGGCGAGGCGCCGGCGCGACAGGTGTACTGCGCGGCCACAGCGCGGCGCCGCCGGGGCGGTTCCCCCAACGGTCGAACTGCTTGCGCCGTCACGCCCGGACGGCTTCCCGAGCCTCGGGAATACCCGCGGGCCCTTGGCGTACTTCCTGCGTGACCGCTCCGGTGCCCCCTTCCGGCGAGTCCTAGACAGGAGACCACCATGCAGACCCATGCGACGCCTCAGATGAAGTCGGCCGGGGCACCCGCGCCTGCGGGTCCGTCCGCGCGCCGGATCCACTTGTTCGGCCGCCTCGCGGCCGCGATGTCCATGCTCACGCTGCTCGCCGCCGCCCCCGCGCTGGCCTGGGACCAGCACGACTGGGACGACCCGAGCCTCCGCTTCCACGACGACTGGGTCGATGGCCGGTTGGTCGACGTGCAGATCCGCGTCGACGGCGAGTCGGCGCCGCTCTACTTCGCGCCCGGGCGCTCCGACCGTCACTACGTGCAGGCGTTCGCCGGCCGGAACTACTCCGTCGTGCTCAAGAACAACACCGGCCGCCGCGTCGCGGTGCTGTTGGCGGTGGACGGCCTCAACGTCGTGAACGGCGAGATGTCGAACCTGCGCTCGACCGAGCCCATGTACGTGCTCGGGCCGTGGGAGAAGACGACGATCCGCGGCTGGCGCTCGTCGCTCGACGAGGTGCGCAAGTTCGTGTTCGTGGACGAGCGCCGGAGCTACGCGCAGCGCACCGGCCAGGCGAACAGCGACATGGGCTGGATCCGCGTGCTGGCGTTCCGCGAGCAGATGACGTGGTGGGAGACCGGCCGCGACCAGTGGGGCAAGGTGAAGCGCGAATCCGGCGATGACTCCAGGACCCGTGAGCTGTCGCCGAAAGATGCCGCGCCGGCGCCGGCTCCGCAGGCGAGCGGCAAGGCCGTGGCTCCGGAGGCGCAGGACAACATGGCGCGCGGTGACGAGCAGGGCTTCCCCGGCACGGGCTGGGGCGACGCCCGCGAGGACCACGTGCGGCGCGTGCAGTTCACGCCCGAGCCGGTGGCGCTCGACCGCATCATCTTCCGCTACGAATACGCCTCGGGCCTCGCGGCCCTGGGCATCGACCCGAGCCGCTTCGGCTGGCACGACCGCCTCGCCAGCCGCGACGGCGAGCCGGGCTTCGCCAGGGCCCCGCGCCGGTAAGGCACCACCCGAGCAGCAGCCCGCCCGAGCCGCGGCCCACGCCGCGGCTCGGGCATTTTCCGGCGCAAACCACGTCGTCACACGGACCCGGCTCGGGCGACGGCGGGGGTGTAGCCCTCCCCCCGTGCCCTCTCGATAGCGAGCCCGACATCATGTCTTGCACGATCGCGGAGCTTCTGATTCGGTCCGACTCGATGCGCCCAGACGAGGAGAGGTCCGCCGCCGCCACCCAGGAGACGCTCATCCACTGGGGCGAGGCGTCCGCGTTCGTGCGGCGGAGGCTCCAGTACGAGCTGCCGTCCTCGAGCCATGGGCTGATCGACGACCTGGTGCAGGAGTGCCTGGTACGCATGCTGCGCTACGTCCGCCGCGAGCGCGTGCAGAACCTGGAGGCGCTCCTCACCGAGATGGCGCGCCGCACCGCGATCGACGCGCTGCGCCGGCGCACGCGCTGGAGCGCGCTCGTCACCAGCGACGACGAGAAGGTGGCCCTCGTGGCCGATCCCAACGCGCGCACCGATGAACCTGGAGACCCGCTGGAGCGGCTGCAGTTCGTGGTGCTCGAGTACTTCACGCTGCGCGAGGCGCGCTGCCGCGAACTGGCGGCGGCGTTCTTCGCCGGCGACGACTGGAAGGCCGTGGCGCTCGCCGAGCGCCGCAGCCACGATGTGATCCGCAAGCAATGGTCGCGCTGCCTCGGGATCCTGAGGGAGGCGGCCAAGGACGAGAAGGGCCCGCTGCTCGACTGGGCGCGAGAGGAATGAAGGAGAGGGCATGACCGAAGATCTGCATCAGTGGGTGCGGCACCGCCTCGCGGCTTGGCGCGCGAGCGTGCTCGACGACGCCGAGACGGCGCGCGTCGCCGAGCATCTCGCCGCGTGCGCGGAGTGCCGCGCGGCCGCGGACGCCTATGCCGAGCCGACCCCCGGCGCGGCGGGCATGCACGTGCCCGCATCGCTCATCGCCGCGTGGCCGCGGGCGCAGCAGGCGCTGCGCGGGCTCGAGCGCACGCTCGTCCGCCGTCACCTCGAGCGCTGTGCCGAGTGCCGGCAGGATCTCCACGCGCTCGGCTTCGAGCCGCGTCTCGAGTTCGTCGCGGCGTGGGAGTCGGAGGCGTCGCTCGAGCCGGTTTCGGCGCCGCGCGTCGCCGCGGCGTCCGCTCCGGCTCCGAGGGGCGCGCGCATCGTGCGCATCGAGACGGCGTCGTCGCGTGCCAGCATGCGCGATCGCGCGCTGATCGCCTGGGCGTCGGTGGCAAGTGCGGCGGCGGTGCTGCTGCTGGTCGCCAACCTCGGAGGCCGCGTCACCGAGGGCGGCTCCAAACCGTTGTTCGTACCCGGCGCTCCGGTGTGGACGCGCGACATGCTCGCGCAGGGACCGTTCTCCGGATTGTCGCTTCGCATCGAGCCGCCGGTGCGCTCGCTCTCCGGACCGGCGAAGGGCGCCGGCGAGGGGAAGTTGAACGTGATCCCGGTCGTGGGACCGCTCAGCTCGCTCGCGCTCGGGTTCAAGCCGCTCAACGTTCCCGACACGTCGCTCGTCACCGTGTCGCTGCTCGACGTGCGCGGCGACACGCTCTACGCGGTGAGCTATCGACAGTGGGAGTTCCGGCCCAAGCGCTTCCTCGTCATCGATCGCGCGCAGGCGCCGTTCACTCCGGGTGAGTACGCGCTCGTGCTCGGAAGTCAGATCGCGAAGGCGGGAGCGGAGATCGAGAAGACAGCCAGGTACCGATTCGAGCTGCGCTCGAACGAGCAGGCCAGGATCGAATGAGCCGTCACTGCCCAGTTCAAGTGTCACTTGAACTGGGCGGAGCGGCTCGCCCGAGCGCTCCGGTCGCGCTTCAAGTTTCACTTTAGGCGCGGGGCCGACGCCGACACCGCTCGCCAGAGTGCCCTGGCGCGCACCTCAAGTATCACTTGAACCCGGTACCCGGTGGCGGAGCGGCCACTCCCCCACTCTCCGCGAGACTTACGAGAACATGCTCC
>DATLUU010000140.1:0-2018 GCA_035577885.1 Verrucomicrobiia bacterium | reverse complement strand
GGCCGCGCGGCGCGGTGCTCACCGCGAACTTCCCCCTGAGCACGTTCAACGGCGAGGAGAAGGCGACGTGGTACCTGAGCGCGGCGACGAAGCAGGGCGACGAGTTCTTCACCGAGGTGCAGAAGTCGACGCGCTGACGCCGCGCTGAAAGCCAGGGCCACGCCTCCGGCCCCGTCCACGACGTGGACGGGGCCGGGCGCTTCGTGGGCGCCTCGCGGCTCGAGCGCTGCGTCCGGGAGCCTCGCTTGCAAGCGGCACGTCGCGTGCGAGTGGCGCGCGCGATGGGAGCGAGGAGCGCAGTGGTGCTGGCGGTGGCGCTGTGGCTCGGGCTCGCGCTGGGCGCGCGCCTGCCGCCCGCATGGGCGACGGCGGTACTGCTGCTCGGCGCGCTGCTCGTGGCGCGCCCGCAACCCCTGCCGCGGCTCGACGCGCTGCTCGTCACCGGCGCGGGGTTCCTGCTCCTGGGACTCGCGCGCGCGAGCGCGCATCGCGCCGAACAGCTCGCGTTCGAGCGCGCCGTCCCGAGTGAAGGGCTCTCGACGCGCGTGGTGGCGCGGCTCGTCGAGCCGCCGCGGCGCGAGGGCGAGGCGCCGTCCGCGGTGGTGGAGCTCCTTGCGGCCGACGCTCTACTCCCTCGCGGCCTGCGCGCGCGCCTGCGCCTGCCGCAACCGGATCTCTCGGAATGGTGCGACACGGTCGAGGTGACGGCGCAGCTCGAGCGCGCGAGCGGGCAGCGGAACCCGGGCGGCTTCGATGCGCTCGCCGCGGCGCGCGCCGCCGACCTGCATGCGCGCGGGCGCGCGGTGGCCTGCCGCACGCGGCCGGCGCGCTCGCTCGCCTCGGCGCCGGTGCGCTTCTTGATGCGCCTGCGGCGCGCGGCCGAGTCGACGTTCGCGCGCACGCTCTCGCCCGCGGCGCGCGAGCTGGTGGCGCCGCTCGTCTTCGGCGACCGCGCCGGCATGTCCACCGACACCGACGCCGCCCTGCGAGGCTCGGGGCTCGTCCACCTGCTCGCGCTCTCGGGACTGCACGTCGCCTGGCTCGCGGGCGTGGCGCGTGGCCTCACCGCCACGGCCGGCGGCGGGCCGCTCGCGCGCGCGCTGGCGGGGGTACTCGCCGCCGCCGCGTACATGGTGATGGCGGGACCGATCCCGTCGCTCGCGCGTGCGGTCGTGGCCGAGTGCGTGAGCGCGCTCGCCTGCGCCACGCGACGAGCCGTGGATCCACTCCAGTCGCTGGCACTGAGCCCCCTCGTGCTGCTCGCGGTCGCACCCGCATGGGCCGACGACCTGGGCTTCCAGCTCTCGTGTGCCGCGACGCTCGGACTGGTCGCGATCGGCGGGCCGTGGTCGGCGTGGGTCACGGAGCGCGTGCGCCGGCCACGCGTGCTCGGCTCGCTCGTCGCCGGCGTCGCGCTCACGCTCGCGGCGCAGATCGCGGCACTCCCGCTGTTGCTCGCGCGCTTCCACGCGCTGCCGTGGACCGCACTCGGCGGGAACCTGCTCGCGGTCCCGATCTCCGAGTTCCTGCTCGCGGCAGCGGGGCTGGGAGCACTCCTGGACGGCGCGCTCCCCGGCGCAGGTCACGTGGCGCTCGCTGCGTGCGAGCCGCTCGCGTGGGCGCTCCACGCGCTCACCGTGGCGCTCGGCGCCTGGCCCGGCGCGCTGCTCGCGACCGGCAGCTCGCGCTTGGCCCTGGTGGCGGCAGCACTCGGCGCCGCGGCACTGGCGATCGCGGTGCCCGAGCCGCGCGCGCTTCGCGCTCGAGCTTGGGCCGTCGGCTCTCGGCAGGCGCTGCGCTGGATCGGGGCGGCGAGCCTGGTATTCGCGTGCGTGTGCGTGTTCACGACCGCGCCGATGCGGCCGCGCCCCGGCCGCTGGTGGCTCGTGGTTCTGGACGTGGGGCAGGGCGATGCGTTGGCGATCGCCGACGGCCAGGGCTGGTGGCTCGTGGACGCGGGGCCGCGCTCGCCGCACTGGGACGCGGGGGAGGGCGCCGTGCTCCCGTTCTTCCGCTGG
>DATLUU010000139.1:0-6055 GCA_035577885.1 Verrucomicrobiia bacterium | reverse complement strand
CTCCACGCTCTGCCGGCGGGGAGCGCGGTGCCGTGGCATCGCGTCGTGGCAGCGGGCGGTCGGCTCTCGCTCGGCAAGCTCGATCCCTCGAGCGCCATCACCCAGCGGCTGCGGCTCGAGCACGAGGGCGTGCGCTTCGATGGCCGCGGCTGCGTGGAGATGGAGCGCTTCACGTGGAAACCCCGCGCGCGGGCGGTGCGGAGGGAGCGTCCATGACCATCCGCACCGCTCATTCGCCGTAGTTCGTCACCCCCGGCGGCGGCGTTTCGCCGTGCACGCGCTTCGCCAGCGTCACGCCCGCGCTCAGGGCGGCCGCGGTCGGCGCGTTCCAGCCGGTCTCGAAGATGCCGCGCGCGCGCAGGGCGAGCGGGGCGTGGTGCACGGTGATGGCGATGTTCCGCGTGGCGAGGAAGTAGCTCGGCTCCCAGTTGCTGGTGCCGAGCCACAGCCACGACGAGTCCGCGACCATGTACTTGCAGTGCTCGACACGCGCGAACGGGATGTAGCCGCGGCTCCAGTCCGGCACCTGTGACACCTTGACCTCGATCCCCGGTGTCGCCGCGAGCGCGCGCATGTCCGGCTCGCCGCGGCCGCCGATCTCCCAGTCGGAGACGATGAGCTTCACCTTCACCCCGCGACCCGCCGCGGCGATCAAGGCCTTGTGCAGCGTCGAATCGGCGTTCCGGCCGCCGCCGACGCCGTAGCTCAGGAACTGCGCCACGATCTCGTGCTGCGCCGCGTTCAGCCGGCCCACGAGCACGTCGCGGTCCCATGGGAGCGACGCCGGCGACTGGGGCTTCGGGCTCGCACTCGGCCACAGCTCGCCCTTCACGCCGTCCTGCTCGAACGCGATCGGCCACTTCGAAGGCTTCCGGTCGACGGGCGCCGCCTTCGAAGTGGTGTCGCACGCCGCCCAGTCGGTCGCGAACACGTCCGCGAACGTCTTCGCCACCGGCTCCAGCCGCACGCGCGCACCCAGCTCGTGGATGTGCGTGAGCGCGCGCCAGTCCAGGTTCTGGCTCCCGAGCCACGCCTCCTTGTCGTCCACGACCATGAACTTCGAGTGCTGCACGCCGCCGGCGATGCGGTGGTAGTCGATCGTGCGCACGCTGAAGTTCGCGAGCCTGCCCAATGAATCCGCGGGCTGCGGATAGGTCTTGTGCATGCCGGCGTCGAGGATGAGCCGGATCTTCACCCCTCGGGCGCTGGCGCGCCCGAGCTCGTCGAGCACCGGATCGAGCGCCTCTCCAGCCTTGCGCGAGAGATAGAACTCCTCGAGATCGACGCTCGTCTTCGCGCCCCGGATCATGTCCAGCCAGGTGTCGGCGGCCGTGGGCAGCGAGGGATCGCCGAGCGCGGTCTCGAGCGGGCGCGACTCGCCGAGCTGGATGGGCGGGGCCTGGCCCGCGGGCGCGGCGGCGAGCGCGAGGACGGCGAGTGCAAGCGGGACGAGCGACGCGAAGCGACGGCGCATGGGGGTCTCCGAACGGTCGAGAGGGGAGGCGAGTATAGGCGACTCCATGCGCGCGCGCGCTCCGGGTAGACTGGCCGCCCCATGCTCACGCTCGCGGACAAGCTGCTCGCTCTGCTCATCGTGCTCGGCCTGCCATTGCGCGCCTGGTTCGGCATGCGCCGGCTGAAGGTGGCCGCACCCGGCGACGTGGCGGCGCTCCGGCCGCGGCTCTGGCAGCGCGCGATCCTCTCCCAGTGGATCCTGGTCGCGCTGGTGCTCGCGGTCTGGCTCGCGAACCATCGCAGCCCGCTCTCGCTGGGGCTGGGGCTCAAGCCCACGGCCGGGCTCGTGGGCGTCATGGTGGGCGTGGTCTCGATCGTCATCATCGTGCTCCGCCAGCGCGGCGCCGTGGACACGGACGCGGACATCCGCCGCCGCATCCGTGACCGGTTGGCGCCCGTCGAGCGGCTGATGCCGCGTGCGGGGAGCGACTTCAGGCTCTTCGCCGCGCTCGCCTGCACCGCGGGCCTGTGCGAGGAGTTCCTGTTCCGCGGCTACCTCGCCTGGATCGCGGGCTGGGTGCTGCCGTTCCCGGTGGCGCCCGCCGCGCAGGCGCTCGTGTTCGGCCTCTGCCATGCGTACCAGGGCTGGCGCGGAATCATCCTCACCACGTTCGCGGGCGCGTTCCTGACCGCGATGGTGCTCGTCACCGGATCGCTCTGGCCCTCGATCATCATCCACGCGTTGATGGACCTGCACGCGGGCGACCTCGCGCGCCGCGTGTTCCCGCGCGACGACCCGCCCGGCATGACCGAGCCGGGTGCGGCGTGAGCGGCGCACCGGGAACCGACCCGCGGCTGCTCACCGAGCCTGTCCCGCGCGCGCTGCTGCGGCTCGCGCTGCCGGTGCTCGCCTCGCAGGCGTTGCGGCTCGGCTACCAGTGGGTGGACGCGATGTGGGTGAAAGGCCTCGGCGTACAGGCCACCGGCGCAGTGACCACGTCGGTGTTCGTGCTCTGGTGCGTCTACGCGTTCAACGACATCTTCGGCGCCGGGCTTCAGGCGTACGTGAGCCAGCTCCTCGGCGCCGGCGAACGCCAGCGCGCGGGCGTCGCGGTGCGGAAGGCACTCACGGCCTCGTTCGCGATGGGCGTGGGCTTCGCGCTCGCCGGCCTGTTCGCGGCGCGGCCGCTGTTCGCGCTCATCGATCCCGCGGGCGGCGTCGCGGCGTCGGGCGCCACGTACCTGCGCATCGTGTTGCTCGGCGCGCCGCTCGTGCTGCCGGCGCTCACCGCGGAGATCGCGTTCCGTGCCAGCGGCGACACGCGCACGCCGCTCACGCTCGACGCCATCTCCATCGCGCTCAACATCGTGCTCGCCCCGGTGCTCATCTACGGACTGGGACCGGCGCCGCGCCTGGGCGTGGCCGGTGCCGCGCTCGCCACGGTGGCGGCACAGGCACTGCTCGCCTCGTGCTACGCGGTGCTGGCACTCCGGCGTCATCCTGCGTTCCCGCTCGCGCGCCGGGCGCCCGGGCTGCCCGTCGGCATCGGCGGCCTCGCGCGGGTGGGCGTGCCGGCCATGCTCATCGGCACGCTGTTCTCGGTCGTCTACCTGGCGTTCGTGCGCGCCGTCTCGCCCTACGGCGAGGCGGCGGTGGCCATCATCGGCGTCGAGAACCGGATCGAGGCGCTGCAGTTCATTCTCTCGCTGTCGCTCGGCTTCGCGGGCGCGACGCTGCTCGGGCAGGCGCTCGGGGCCGGGCGCATCGATCGCGCCGAGGAGGTGCTGCGCACCGCCCAGCGCTGGGCGACCGGGCTCGCCGCGATCATGACCGTGCTGCTGTTCGCGTTCCCGCGCCTGTTCCTGAGCCTGTTCACGAGGGACCCGGAGATGTTCGCGCTCGGCGTGCCCTACCTGCGCATCCTCGCACTCACGATCGTCGCCACCGGCATCGAGATCACCACCGCCGAGACCGTGATGGCCTCCGGGCACACGCGCGAGATGAGCGCCATCTACACGGTGTTCTCGCTGCTCAGGATCCCGCTCGCGTTCGTGGTGCCGCACTGGGGGAACTCGGGCGTGCTCGGGATCGCATGGCTCATCACCGTGAGCTGCACCACGCGCGCGATCCTGCTCGTGGGCTGGGCCGCGCGCGGCACGTGGAAACGCGGGCTCACGCGCGAGCTGCACGGCGACGTGCCCGCGCCCGACGCGGGCGCGGCCGGCTAGCGCGGCCAGGGGTGGGGCGTTAGCTTCACCATTTCCATGACGCCGCCCTCACTCGACCGCATCTCCCACTACCAGCTCCTCGAGCCACTGGGCCGTGGCGCCATGGGGGAGGTGTGGCTCGCCGAGGACACGCAGCTTCCGCGCAAGGTGGCGGTGAAGCTGCTGCCGCGGCATCTCTCCGAGGACGGTGACGCGGTGGCGCGGCTGCTCCGCGAGGCGCAGGCCGCGGCGAGCGTCGACCACCCGGGCGTGGTCACCGTGTACGAGGCCGGCGTCCACGACGGCCGGCCGTATCTCGTCATGCAGCGCGTCGAGGGCGACACGCTCGAAGCGCGCCTGGAGCGCGGGCCGCTCCCGGTGAGCGAGGCGGTGAAACTCGGCATCGAGGTCGCGGACGCGCTCGCGGAGGTGCACGCGCTGGGGATCGTGCATCGCGACTTGAAGCCCTCGAACGTGATCCTGTCGGCGCGCGGCGCGCGCGTGCTCGATTTCGGCGTCGCGAGCGTCAAAGGCTCACCGCGGCTCACCACGACCGGCGTCTCGGTGGGCACGCCGCTGGCGATGGCGCCGGAGCAGATGCGCGGCCAGCCGCCCGACAACCGCACCGACCTCTGGGCGCTGGGCGTGATGCTCTACCACGCGGTCACGGGCGCGCCTCCCTTCACGGGCCCGAGCATGGAAGCGGTCATGCACGCCGTGCTCAACAGCCAGCCCAAGCCGCCGAGCGCGCTGCGCGCCGGGACCCCGCCGGAACTGGACTTCATCGTCATGAAGCTGCTGCGGAAGGACGCCGCGCACCGCTACGCGCGCGCCGAGGAGCTGCTCGCCGACCTCCGGAGCTGCGCCGCCGGGCTCACCGGTGCCGCGCCTGCCGCGGCTTCGCCGGCCGCGAACACGGGTGCGCCAAGCCTCGCCGTGCTGCCGTTCGAGCTGATGAGCGCCGACGCGGACGACGCCTACCTCGCCGCGGGGCTCGCCGAGGACCTGATCGTGGACCTCACGCGCTTGGGCGACCTGCACGTCTCCACGCGCGCGGAGACCTCCGCCTACAGGAACCGCAACGTGCCCCCGCGCACGGTGGCGCGCGAGCTGGGCGTGGACTACGTGCTGATCGGCAGCGTGCGCCGCGCCGGGAACCGCGCCCGCATCAGCACGCAGCTCGTGCGCGCCTCGGACGGCCACGCGCTGTGGGCGGAGCGCTTCGACCGCACGCTCGAAGACCTCTTCGCGGTGCAGGCCGAGGTGAGCAAGCGCATCGTCGACGCGCTGCAGATCGAGTTGAAGCCCGGCGAGCTCGAGATGCTGGATCGCGTGCCCACGCGCAGCGCCGAGGCCTACCAGCTCTACCTGCGCGCGCGGGCGATCATGGATATCGGCCGCGCGGAGAACATGCAGGCCGAAGAGCTGCTGCGGCAGGCGTTGGCGCTCGACCCCGAGTTCGCGCTCGGGCTCGCGACGCTGGGCGAGACGTACGCGCGGCGCGCCGTGCGCTGGTGGGCGAGCCTCGACAGCGTCGACAGCGCCCTGCCACTGGCCGAGAAGGCGCTCGCGCTCGAGCCCGGGCTGCTCGAGGCGCAACTCGTCCAGGCCATGGCGCACCGGCTGCGCGGCGAGGTGCCTCAGCTCCTCGAGATGCTGGACCGCCTGCTGGCGATCGCTCCCGACCATCCCGAGCTCTGCGAGTGGGCGGCATGGTCGTACATGTCGTCCGACCAGCCCGAGCGCGCGCTCGTCCTCCTCAAGCGCCAGGTCGAGCGCCATCCCGATGCCTATCGGAGCCATTCATGGCTGTGGCAGTGCCTCGACATGATGGGCCGTGTCGAGGAGGCGAAACGCCAGAGCCAGGTGACGATGGAGGTGCTCATGGAGGCGGTGCGCCGGCATCCCGACGACACCTACGCGCGGTCGCTGCTCGCCGCGCAACTCGTGCTCGCGGGCGAGACGGCCGCCGGCGTGGCGCAGGCCGAGCGCACGCTCGACATGTCGCCGCACGACGGCCGGCTGCGTTACAACGCCGCGTGCACGTTCGCGCGCGCCGGCATGCCCGAGCGCGCGCTCGCGGAGCTGAAGGAGGGGGTGCGCCAGGTGCCCACGTACATCTCCGACTGGCCGCGGCGCGATCCCGACCTCGCGAGCCTCCACGACCATCCCGAGTTCATCGCCATGTTCGGGAAGGTGGAGAAGTCCGCGAGCTAGGCTGGCCCGGCGGCGCCCCCGACGTGCTCGCGTGGGGTTCTCGAGCGGAGCCTAGCGGTAGATCGCTTTCAGCTGGCCCCAGTTCTTCCTGAGCGCCGGTGTGACCGCCTTCCACACGCCTGTGATCGACGCCTCGATCGTGGCGCGCTCGAACGTCGGGAACCCCAGTGCTTCG
>DATLUU010000138.1:0-2016 GCA_035577885.1 Verrucomicrobiia bacterium | reverse complement strand
CAGTGGCCGTGAGGAGGCCGGTCCGGGGGCGCTCGAGTGCTCGATTGCCGTCTTTGGTGAGCGTCTGATGCTCGAAGTGGGTGTTGGCGCTGCGCGCTGAGCGTTCGAGGCGCGACGGAGGTGCCCGATCGGCCTCCCTGGACAGAGTTCGAGCCCGGCCGGCGGTCGATGTCTCGGTGCTCGCGTAGTTCGGCTACGTCTGGAGCCGGACGAGGGCACGCTCGAGCGTGGACGCGAAGCGATGCGAGTCGGCGAGGCGCAGGATGGTCTGGCGCGCCGTGCAGGTGATGCGCGCCGCGGTGTAGACGAAGGCCTTGCGGAAGCGCTTCCACTCCCAGCGCATGACCTCGCGAGGCAGAGCCAGCATCGCCAGCCACGACTTCAGGTTGTGCGCGAGCCGCGCACACAAGAGGTGCGCGTGGTTGGCGAGGAAGCTTCCCGTCGGCATGCGCATCGCTGCCACACCGCTCTGCAGCTGTTCGATCACGTTCTCCTGATCACAGCGCCGGTACGTCAAGCGCATCACTTCCTCGGCCGACGTCGAGTGCGCCAGGTTCGTGAGCACGTAGCGGTAGCGCCACAGCTCGAAGAGTTGGCCCTGCTCCGATTCCTCGATGCGCTGCCGGCGGATGATCAGCCGGTAAGTCTTCGAGCTGCGCTTCGGCGTGTAGTCGATCTCCGCGATCCACTGCTTCTCGAGTCGCAGATCCCTCTTTCCGCGCTCGCGAGCCCGCTGCCGTCGTACGTTGCGACCTCGACGTCGAGCTGGGCCGCTGCCGCTCGTGCGCTCCGTCGCGCGAAAAGGCCGCCAACAGCGCTCCTCCAGCGCATCCGCCAGCGCCGGGAAGTTCTGCTGCTGCCCCGAGACCATCGCGAAGCTGAGCCCATTCGCATCGCACACGTCGAAGATGTCCTGACGCGCGAAAGCACTGTCGCCGCGCACGATCACGGACGCGAAGCGGCGCCGCAAGAGCGGCACCAAGCTCAGCAGCTGCTCGGCTGCGCCCTCGGCAGAGCCCGCGTTTCCAGGGCGATTCACCAGGCGCAGGCACTCCTGCGTCTCCGCCAAGGAGATCACCAGCGGGTGGTAGCCGAATCCGCCCTTGTACGTGAAGTCCGCGCCCTCCTTCTGGTGGCCGTAGACGTGATGCAGGTGCGAGTCCAGGTCGACCACCCCGAGCGGGACCTTCTTCACGCCGAAGTGTTGGCGCCAGGCACGTTCCTGGATCTCATCGATCGCGCGGTCGAGCGCGGCGATCGAGCCACGCTCGAAGCGACGCAAGAAGTCCCCAGCCGTCGACGGATCCGGGATGCGGGATGCGCCAAGCATCCGACGCACCGGCTCACTGTGCTGCAGGTCGGCGATGTCCTCGATCGCCGTGCCTCCGACGAAGAGGTTGTAGGCGTGCGTCAGCACGTGGTCGGACTCGTGGAACGGGCGCCGGCTTCGGAGCAGCGACACTCGCTCGTCGATCGTCTGAGCCATCCGCAGGCGTACCGCCAGGCGCGCAGCCAACGCCAGACCACCCAACGCCGTCGTCGAACTCGACTCCAAGCCAACCTGCAGCTTCGGATGACGGAACTCGCGACCGTGTGTGACGGATGACCCCAACTCCGTCCGCGGAATCGATGTCCCCGTGTTGACGTGAGTCGCTCGCGCTGTAGATGATCTCTTCACCTGAGGCCCTTCTCCTGTGTGCCTTGGAACCTGGTAAGAACCACGGTTAACACAGCGAGAAGGCGCCTCGGTACTGCCGGGCGCTTATTCCAGGACTAGTGGGGTGAGCCCGAAGTTCGCAGCATATGTCGGCCCCTCGCTCGCTCCAGCGTCGTTGCGCCTCCTCCGAGTGTTGTTCCATTAACACGCGTCGTCGGCGCGCCTAGCTGGCGCGGCTGCGGGGCTCGACACCTGCTGCGAACTTCGGCCCCACCCCACTTGCGGCGCCGAATCGAGCTCTTCCCCGGCGCACGCACGCCGATCGCGGTACTCTTTTCCGCATGTTCCGCCGCACCTTG
>DATLUU010000137.1:0-2445 GCA_035577885.1 Verrucomicrobiia bacterium | reverse complement strand
CAACCTCACGATCACGGCCAAGGACACCTGGCTCAACACCGCCACCGGCTACACCGGCAGCAAGAGCCTGACCTTCAGCGGCGCCAGCTCGATCGGCCCGAACACCCCGACGGTCACGAACAGCTCGGGCACGGCGATCGTGTTCGGGTCGACGACCGCGATCACCTTCACCAACGGCGTCGCGGCCGTGTCCGGCTCGAGCAACGGTGTGATGACCCTCTACAAGGCGGAGACCGCGAGCGTGACGGTCAACGACGGGACGCACACCGGCAACCTCTCGGTGACCGTGAGCGCAGCGGCGGTCGGCAGCATCGCGGCGACCGGCGGCGGAGGCCAGTCCGCGACCGTCAGCACCGCCTTCACGAGCCCGCTCGTGGCCACGGTCACCGACAGCTACGGGAATCCGAAGTCCGGTATCTCGGTGACCTTCGGTGCACCCTCGAGCGGAGCGAGCGCGACGTTCGCCTCCGGCGGCAACTGCACGAGCAACCCGCAGACGTACCAGTGCGTGGCTACGACCAACGGCAGCGGAGTCGCCACCTCATCGGTCTTCACAGCCAACGCCAACCAGGGCACGTACAACATCGGTGCCACGGCGAGCGGGGGATCGAATCCCTCGGTCAACTTCAGCGAGACGAACATCGGCCTGCTCCACGTCAGCTCGCTCGTCACCGGGGCGACGAGCGGCAGCACCACCTGGACCGGATCGATCACCGTCACGGTGACCAACTCCTCGGGCACCGCCGTGAACGGCGTCTCGGTGACCGGCGCCTGGAGCCCCACCTCGGCCGCCTCGCCCAGCGGCTGCACGACCAACGCCTCCGGCCAGTGCACGATCACGCCTGCCGCCGGCTCCTTCCCGAGTGCGCAGCTCACCGAGACCTGGACGGTCTCCAACCTGGTCCTGAGCGGCTACTCCTACGCGTCCGCAGCCAACGCGGAGAGCGCGCTCACGCTCTCGCGGGGCTGCGCCGCCCTCACGGTCTGCGAGACGAGCCTGACGAGCGCGTCCGCGTTCACGGACACGACCGCCGGGACCACGTCGAGCACGGCTTCGCTGTCCGGCACCAACACGCCGCCGTCGGGCTCGACGGTCCTGATTCTGATCACCCGTGACGGCTCGCAGACCGGCGACACGGTCTCGAGCGTCACCGGAAGCGCGATCAGCAACGCCACGCCGGTCACCTCGCAGACCAGCAACCTGTCCACCAACGCGGGAGCCTTCACGAACATGTGGGTCTACCGCGCGCAGGGGACCGGCACGACCACCAGCCCCGCCGTGACCGTCACCTTCAGCAAGAACGACAACCTCGCAACCCTGGTGCAGGTGATCGTCCTCTCGGGCGAGAACACGAGGACTCCGATCGCCCAGAGCAACAACACGAACAAGTGCACCGCCAGCTGCACCGCGACTGCGACCGCAACGCTGACCAGCTCGCTCACGACGGGGAGCAAGGAGATCGTGCTCGTCGGCGAGGCCAAGACCACCGCGACGTCCATGACCTCCGCGAGCTGGGCGACGAAGATGTTCTGGGCACAGCTCAACGGTGCGATCGGCTGCAACGACGGCAGCTTCTTCGGCACGAGCGCGGCCAGCGGCACGGTCACCCTCGGAACCGCCAGCCTCTGGGGCGCCCTGGCGCTCGAGGTCGCCCGATCCACCTGAGGCGCCGGCCGGCATAGCCCAGCCCCTGGCTGGCAAGGTTTCGCGATGGGACTCACATCCGGCAGCGGGCCGTTCGGCCACCGGCCGGCGGGGCACTTCAACTTCACGCCCGACCCCCCGACCGGCTCCGCTCTCTACTTCGATCCGGTGCCGTACCGGTTGCGCGGCGTCTTCGTGGGCGAGACGGTCTTCGACACGCTCAATGCGAAGCTCCTGTACGAGACCGCGCACCTGGCTGTGTACTACGTGCCGGAGGAGGACCTCCGACACGACCTGCTCGAGCCGAGCGCCACGCACACGCGGTGCCCGCACAAGGGGGAGGCGTCGTACCGTTCGCTTCGCGTCGGTGACCGCTTCGAGCCGGACGCGGTCTGGACGTATCCGGAGCCGATCGCGCCGGCGGGGTTCCTCGCCGGGCACGCAGCGTTCTACTGGGAGAAGCTCGACGAGTGGTGGGTGGAGGACCAGCAGGTCTTCGGGCACCCACGCGACCCCTACCACCGCATCGACACGTACCGCACGAGCCGCCCGGTGCGCGTCTCGGTCGACGGCGAGGTCGTCGCCGAGAGCTCCCGAGCCGTCGCGCTGTTCGAGTCCGGCCTCCCGCCGCGGTTCTACCTGCCGGCCGAGGACGTGCGGATCGACCTGCTCGAGCCGAGCGACACGCACACGCGGTGCCCGCACAAGGGGGAGGCGTCGTACCGTTCGCTTCGCGTCGGTGACCGCTTCGAGCCGGACGCGGTCTGGACGTATCCGGAGCCGATCGCGCCGGCGGGGTT
>DATLUU010000136.1:0-3639 GCA_035577885.1 Verrucomicrobiia bacterium | reverse complement strand
CCAGCTCCACCGCCCACAGCGCGCACGCACGCAGCGCGTCCAGCGTCGCGAGCGTGTCCTCGAGCGTCTCCAGCTCGGGCGCGGCCGCGCGCACGGCCGTCCCCAGCTCGCGCAGGATGCGGCGTTCTTCCGCCGCGGCTTCGCCGCGAAGCTCGATGAGCCGGTTGTTGGCGTCGGTCGCTTCGAACGGCTCCACGAACAACGACTGCCCGCTGTTCGAGCTGTCGTGCACGATCGCCGACTTGCGCGGCACGCTCGCCGCGGGCACCAGCGCCACGAAGCGATCACCCGCTCGCGTCACGTAGCTGTCGCCGTCGCCGTGCGCCGCCGCCCAGCGCTCGAGCTGCTGGTGCAGCCCGCGCTCGCCCTCGGCGATCGACTTGCGAGCGCGCGCGAGCGTGCGCGACGCGCTGTCCTTCACGCGCCCGTCGGCATCGAGGGTGGCCGCGATCTGCCGCTGCAGGGCTTCGAGCGCCGGCAGCGCGCCGGCGAGCTTCGCGAGCCGCGGGAAGCGCTCGGCGAGGTCTTCGCTCGCCCACGCCTCGCGCGTGCGCTCGCCCGCATCCAGCCAGTCCGCCACGATCGCGAAGTCGGCGGGCTCGAACGGCTCGTTCACCTCGGTGGAGAGCACCTCGGCGAGCGCACTGGGCACGGCGAAACACCAGGGCTCGGGCTCGCGCTGGCGGCGGATCGCTTCGGCGAGACGCTCGGAGGCCGCTTCACGGCGCGTCGCCTGCGCGATCGGCATCGCGTGACGCAACGCCTGCTGGGCGCGCGGACACACGGCGCCCTCGGCGATCGCGGCCGTGACGCGCGGGAATTCGATCAACTCGAGTGAATGCGGATGCACGACACACGCTCGCGACCGGGACCCCGTCCGCCGGCACGCAACGCCACGCGAGGAGCGCAGCTCGGCCGAACGGCGGAGAGACGGTTGTAGCCGCGACGTTCAGGCCTGGCGGCGACCCGCCAACCGGCGGGCAGCGCTGCGCAGCTGTTCGTGCAGCCAGAGTCCACCGGGTAATGGCTTGCTCCAGTTGCTCGCCACATCACCGGCCGCGATGAGCGGACCGGTGGTGACGCCTCGCGCGGCCAGAGGACGCGCGAACTCCAGACCCGGTGCCTGGAGCAGCAACACCAACACCGCGACACTGCACACCAGGCCGACCGCCAGCCCGAGTGCCGCGCCTATCACGCGGTCGAGCCAGCCGAACGGTCCGTCGTGTGCGGCCTTCGCCAACACATCCCCCCATGTGTGCATCACCGCAGCCACGCCGAGGCCGCTCAAAGCGGCGACCGACCAGCGGAGCAGCGTGAACACGATCTCCGGTCTCGCTCCACGCCAGTGCGTCCCGATCCAGTCCGCAACGAAGGACCCGACGAGAACGCCCAGCACGAGACCGGCGAACGCGAACACCTGCGCCAACGTTCCACGCAGGAGTCCGCGGAGGAGGAAGAAGCCCGACAGGGTCACGAAGGCCCAGTCGAGCCAGGTCAGATGAGGAAGACCGGTCAGCGGAGTCAGTTCTCCTGCGACCGACGCGCCATGTTCTTTCGCTTGGCGGCGTTCAGCTTGCGCTTGCGCCGCTCACTGGGCTTCTCGAAGTGCTGATGGCGGCGAAGGTCCGCCATGATGCCGGCCTTCTCACACTTCTTCTTGAAACGGCGCAGGGCGCTCTCGAAGGACTCACCGTCCTTCACCCTGATGCCTGGCAAATTAAATCCCCCCCCTTCTCATGTCTTCCATCGAGAAAGAGTAGTGGGTTCGTAAGTCATTGTGCTGCCGATGGGTCCGGCAGCGGGATGCGTGCCGCGGCAGTCTATGGCCGCGGCTGCTGAAGCGTCAAGCCTGCGCGCCGCTCTTCCGATCCGCGGATCGGGACGCAGCCCAGAGCGCCGCAACGGCCAGCGCCGCGGTCTCCGTCCGGAGCCTGCTGGCGGCGAGGCGGACAGGTTCGAACCCGCTTCCCCGCAGCGCCTTGCGTTCGGGCTCGGTGAAACCGGACCCGGGACCGATGGCCGCGACCGCGGCGCTGTCGGCGCCGGGCGAGCGCGCTGACGCGGCCTCGCCTTCGGGGTCCGCGAGCCAGCGCACCGGCTCGCGTGCCGCGGCCATCGCGTCGCTCCAGCCGGTTGCAGGATGGATCGCCATCCGCCATGCCGAGCGCGACTGGCGAAGCGCCGCCACGGCGAGCCGTTCCCAGCGCTCGACGCGACCCGCCGGCCAACGGCCGCGGTCGCTCTCGACCGGCTGGAAGTCGGTGACTCCCAGCTCGCCGAGCTTCTCCACCAGCCAGTCGCCGCGCTCGCCCTCGGGCGCGCCGCAGAGGAGTCGCGCCGAGATCGGTCGCGGATGCTCGCGCGCCGACTCCAGCGCGAGCACGAGCGCGGGCTTCAGCTGCTCGATCCGCAGCGTCGCCACGAGGCCCGCTCCGTCGCTCGCCGTCACCTGCTCGCGCTCGCGCGCGCGCACCACGCGAGCAAGGTAGCGCGCCTCCTCGCCCTCGAGCGTGAACCGCGAGCCCAGCGTACGCAGCGCGGGAACGTGGATGAAGCCGGGGGCGGCCTCAGCCGCCGAACGCATCGCGCACCCGCTCGAACAGCGATCGCGAAGGCGGCGGCGGTTGCTGGCCCTCGCTGTGGCGGAGCTCTTCCAGCAGCTTCTTGTCCGCGCTCGAGAGTCGCGTCGGCACCCACACGCGCAAACGCACGTGCAGGTCCCCGCGGCCTCCGCGCAGCCCCGGCAGGCCCTTCCCCTTCACGCGCGCCACATGCCCGCTCGGCGTGCCCGCCGGCACGTCCACCGCCGCGCGCCCGCCGGCGAGGAGCGGCACCTCGACCTTGCCGCCCAGTGCCAGCACGCTGAAGCTCACGGGCAGGTCGATCGCCAGGTCGTCGCCATGCCGCTCGAAGAGGTCGTGCTGCTTCTCCTCGATCAGCACCACGAGATCGCCCGCCGGGCCGCCGCGCACGCCCGCGTCGCCGAGGCCGCGGAGCGGGATGTAGTTCCCCGCGGCGACGCCGGCCGGAACCTTCACCGACACGGTGTCGCTCGCGCTCTTCCGCCCGTCACCGCCGCAGGTCTTGCACGGCTGCGCCACGATCTGGCCCTCGCCCTCGCAACGCGGGCAGGGCGAGACGTTCACGAACTGGCCGAACACGGTCTGCTGCACGCGCCGCACCTGGCCGCGGCCCTGGCACTGCGGGCACACGCTCTCGCCCTGCCCGCCGCGCCCGTTGCACGTCTCGCACTTCTTCATGTGCGTGACGCGGATCTTCTTCTCGACGCCGGCGGCGATCTCCTCGAGCGTGAGCGGCAGCCGGACCTGAAGGTCGTCGCCCCGGCTGCCGCCGCTCGATCCGCGGCCGCCGCGTACGCGGCCGCCGCCACCACCGCCGAACAGGTCCTCGAACGCGCCCTCGCCGCCGAAGTCGCGCATGAACGCGCGCAGCGCATCGGCGAGGTCGAACCCGGCATCGAAACCGCCGCCGCCGAAGCCGCCGCCGCCGGCCGCGCCCGTGCCGCTCGTCGAGTGGCCGAACTGGTCGTAGCGCGCCCGCTGCTGCGGGTCGTGCAGCACCTCGTAGGCCTCGGTCGCCTCCTTGAACTTCGCCTCGGCGTCGGCGTTGCCCGGATTG
>DATLUU010000135.1:0-2688 GCA_035577885.1 Verrucomicrobiia bacterium | reverse complement strand
ATTGCGCAGCTCGGGCGCGAACGTGCGCGTCACCGAGCGCTCGACCGCGGCGGCGCTGAAGCCGTCCGCTCCATCGGCGAAGCCCAGCCGCTCACCCGAGGCGAGCATCGCGCCCAGGTTCGAGGTGAGGATGATGATCGTGTTCCGGAAGTCCGCCGTCTCGCCCGCGGCATCGGTGAGCCGGCCGTCGTCGAACACCGACAGGAACAGGTTCCACACCCGCGGGTGCGCCTTCTCGAACTCGTCGAGCAGCACCACCGAGAACGGCTGCCTGCGGACCGCGGCGGCGAGCGAGCTGCTGCCGCCGCCCGGGTTCAACGCGCTGGGCGCGCCGGTGACGCGCTCGAGGCCCAGGCCGTCCGCCAACTCGCTCATGTCGAGCCGCAGGAGCCGGTCCTCGGAGCCGAAGAGCCAGGAGGCGAGCGCTTTCGCCAGCTCGGTCTTCCCCGTGCCCGTGGGGCCCGCGAACAGGAACACGCCGTAGGGCCGCTTGGGATCGGAGACGCCGGCCTTCAAGAGCGCCACGCGCTCGACCAGCGCGCTCACCGCGTCCGGCTGGCCGATGACGCGCTCTTCCAGCTTGGCGCGGAACGCATCGAGATCGAGCGGGCGCTTCTCGTCCAGGAGTTCCTCGGGGAGCCCGCTGAGCGAGGACACCGCCTTCAAGAGATCCGCATGCTGCAACCGCACCGCGTCGGCATCCGCGCCGGGTGCGACCGCGGTCACCGCCAGCTCGAGCATGCGCAGCACGCCGCCCGGCGCGCGCATGCTGGAGAGGTACTGGCGCGAGAGCTGCGCCGCCTCGTCCAGGAGCCAGGGCTCGACGGTGACGCGGCGCTCGCGCGCGGTGCGGCCCGCCCATTCCCCGAGCAGCGCGTCCACGTCGGCGTCGCGCCACGGCTCCACGCGCACGATCTCGAACAGCCGGCCGACCTCCGGCCGCTCGGCGAGCAGGCGGTCGAGCGTGCCCGGCCGCGTCTCCCCCAGCGCCACGATCTCGCCCGCTTCGAACGCGGGCATCAGCTGCTCGAGCGCGCCCGTGGGCGACTGGAGCGCGCGCCCGCTCCAGAGCAGCTGGTGGAAGTCGGGAACGAGCCAGAGCGTCTTCGGCTCCGCGGAGAGCTGCTTCCTCAGCTCCAGGAGCCGGCGCTCGAGCATGCCGACGAACGACATGCCGGCGTTCAACTGCGAAGCCCCCGCCTCGTACACGCGCCAGCCGACATGCGAGAGCTTCGCCGCCACGCTGCGCGCGAGCGCGGTCTTCCCCACGCCCGACTCGCCGACGACCAGCACCGGCCGCGGCGGGTTGGAGGTGAGCGCCTTCACCACCTTGTCCGCGGACTCGGCGATCGCGCCGGTCGTGAACACGGGCGGCTCCGCCATCTTGCCGCGCTCGTGCCACTGGCCGATGCCCTTGAGGTCCCCGAGGCCCTCGAGGTCCGGCGGATTCATGCCGGGCCGGAAAGCAGGTCGCGGCAGCGAGCGCTGGAACTCGCGCAGCGTGGCGACGAACGGCTCCACGAGCGCGGGATCCTGCTCGGGCAGGACCGCGTCCATCAGCTCCTCGATGCGGTCGGGCTTCAACTCGATGCCCTCGAGCGAGAGCGGCGCCTTCTCGGCGCGCCGGCGGAGGAAGCGCTCGAGCGAGACGGCGTGCCCCGTGCTCGCCCACTGCCGGTCGAGCCGCACCAGCACGCGGCCCGCGAGGGTCGGGTCATCCGGCTGCCAGGCCTCGAGGACCCGCAGCACGCCGTCGCCGTTCCAGGGGTGGAAGCGGTTGAGCTGCGCCCAGAGCTGCGTCTCGAGCGCCTCGTCGCGCGGGCGCTGGCAGAGGGCGTCCAGCGCCGCGAGCGCCGGGTAGAGCCGCTCGCCCTGGACCAGGCCGAGCAACAGCTCGCCCGGCACCTTGGGATCGACGAGGAGCTGCACCGCCTCGCGGTAGCCGGGCAGCGTCATCAGGTGCTCGGGGCGGCTCACCTCGGGCGAGACCTGCGTGATCTCGTAGAGCAGCATGTAGAGCTTCCGCAGCAGCGGGTCGCTCATGCCGCGATCGGGGCCCCCCTCGGCACCACCCTGCGGGACCGGCGCGGGCCGGGCGAGGCCGGAGCGCGCCTCCTTCGCTTCGTTCCGTTGCCGCAGGGCGTACGCGATCAGCAGCCCGATGACGACGACGACCAGGACGGCGACCGAGCTGGGCATGGGGCGGCGGCTTCCTCGAGTACGGTTCGGGCCTGCCGGGGGCGCAGTGAGCGCGGGGATTCTGGCAGAGTCGCGGTCCCGGGGCGAGCGCGGAATCGACTACCGTGCGGTCGCGCGCCACTCCTCGAGCACGTCCCGGAGCGTCGCCTCGAGCGGGCGCTCCACCTTCCAGCCCACCTCTTCGAGCGCCAGCGTCGGATCGCCCACGAGCCACGGCGTGTCCGCGGGGCGGAGCCGCGCCGGGTCCACCTCGACCGCGAGCTTCACCCGCGACAGGGCGGCGAGTGCCCCGACCACGTCGGTGAGCCGCACGCCCTCGCCGCGGCAGAGGTTGTAGACCGCGCCGGCGCGGCCGCGCTCGAGCAGCGCGCAGTAGCCCTCGACGATGTCGCGCACGTCGGAGAGGTCGCGGGTCACCTCCAGGTTGCCGACGCGCAGCACCGGCTCGCCGCCGCCCGCCTCGATCCCCGCGATCTGCTGCGCGAACGC
>DATLUU010000134.1:0-15446 GCA_035577885.1 Verrucomicrobiia bacterium | reverse complement strand
GCGAACACGTACTCGGTGTTCGGAGTCGGGAACGGGCACGCGTGCGCCGCGGAGATGTTCGGGATCGGCCCGTAGATCTGGCGGGTCTTGAAGTCCTTCAAGTCGATGCGCGCGATGCGGGCGTTCGGCATGTCGTTGATGAACAGCCAGCGCCCGTCGTAGTCGCCATCGGTCTCGGAGAGGCCGGGGTGGTGAGCGTCGCCCCACGTGTAGCCGCCGAGCATCGCCTTGCTCTCCTCGTCGTTGCCGTAGCCCACCGCCGGCTCCGGCGTGAACACCGGGATGGTGGTGATGTGGCGGCACGAGGGGATGCCGTACACGTAGACGTTGCCGTGGTGTCCGCCGGAGAGGAACGCGTAGTAGGCGTCCTTTTCGCCGGGCTTGACGTACACCTTCTCCGCGGCGGATCCCGCCGCGCCGCCGCCCTGCGTCGCCACGCACCCGGCCACGACGGCCCCGAGCGTGACGGCGAGCGCGACGGCGATCCCGAATCTCGACCCGCGTCTCATCTTGCTACCTCCTCATTTCGAGGCCTCGCCGGCCTCGTGGTCCTTGTGCCTGAAAAACGCGATCACGTCTTTCGCCTGCTCCGGCGTGAGCTTCTGGTTGGGCATCTGCAGCATGAACTTCGCGAACAGGTCGTGGGCGATGGGGTCGGTCTTGACCATGATCTCCGGGTGCAGGATCTGGTTCTCGATCCACTCCGCGGTGCGGCGGTGCGTCACGCCCGCGAGGTCGGGACAGGTGACCTTCTTCCCGAACGCATGGCAGGCCGAGCAACCCTTGTCCTTGAACAGCTGCTCGCCGCGCTTCGAGCCCTCCTCGTCCTCGGCGCCCGCGGACGCGCGCGGGCCGGCGTCGTACTTGGAGACCGCCTCGAGCTTGAGGTCCGCGGGCGAGGAGGCCGGTGCCGGCGCGCTCGTGTTCGCGGACGCGTCGCCCGACGGTGCGGGCTCGTTGTTGGCCTTGTTCCCGCCGCATCCGGCGGTGATGCACAGGAGCGCCGTCAGCGTGGCGTACCCGATGAGATTCCTCATGACCGAGAGCTTCCTTTCCGGCGCCCCTCGCGGGCGCCCCGGCCCTGTCGCGGGAAACAGGCCTCGAGCCGATCCACGAGGTCCCGCACCTCGTGCGGGCGGAGCACGCGCTCCGCCAGGTCGAAGACCGAATGTTCTTCCTTCGTGATGTGGATCCGGAGCAGGTGGACGAAGTCCCAGGTCTGCACCTGGAGCTGCTCGTCGCGCGCCGGACCGGGCGCGAGCGCGAACGCGTCCGCGAGGGCGGCCAGCATCAGCCGCAGCTCGCGGTGTTCCATCCGCAGCGGCGCCAGCGTCGCCCGCGACTCCGGGAACGCTTCGGCGAGTGCCGGGTAGAGCACGGTGTCCTCGGCGTTCATGTGCGTGGCGAACTGGCGCCCGAGCATGTCGAGCATGTCCTCTAGGTGCACCTCCCGCGGTGAGCGCCGGCGTCCGCCGGACGCGCCGTGCTCGAGGGCGTCGAGCTGCGCGAGGACGCGACGATGATCGCGGCGGAAGCGGGCGAACGGCCCGTTGTCGTTCGAGGTGCTCGAGTGGCTGCTCATCCCCGACAGCATCGGTGCCGCCGCGCGGGCAGCATATGACGGCCGTCACCTCCGCGCGCGAAAACGCCGGCTACCCGCTATCTGATTGCCCCCATGGAGCTTCGCTGCGGGCGCGCCCACCCTGCCGGCCTCGGATTGAGGGTTCGGGAGCGCGTGCCTATCCTGCACGACCCGCAGCGTCGGGTCCGAAGCCGTCCCTCCTTGAAGGAAGCGTCCACCATGCCCCAGGGTCCGTTGATCGAGCTCGAGCGCGATGGTGCCGTGGCGCGCGTGTGGCTCAACCGTCCCGAGGCGCACAACGCGCTCGCCACGGAGCTGTGTGGGGCGCTCATCGACACCCTGCGCGGCTTGAAGAGCGATGCCGGCTGTCGCGTCGTCGTGCTCGGGGGGCGTGGGCCGTCGTTCTGCGCCGGCGCCGATATCGCGGTGATGAAGGCCTCGGCGAACGCCACTTACGACGAGAACTTGAGCGAGGCGAAACGCCTGGCATCGATGTTCGCCGCGCTCGCGGACTTCCCGAAGCCGCTGGTCGGCCGCGTGCACGGTGCGGTCTACGGCGGCGGCGTCGGCTTCTGCTGCGCGTGCGACATCGTGGTCGCGAGCGACGACGCCAGGTTCGGGCTCACCGAGGTGAGGCTCGGCATCCTGCCCGCGGTCATCAGCCCGTACGTGATCCGCCGGCTCGGCGACCGCAACGCGCGCGAGCTGATGCTGACCGGCGAGCGCTTCGACGCCGTGACCGCCCAGCGCTACGGCATCGTGAACCACGTCGTACCCACGACCGGGCTGGACGCCAAGGTTTCCGAGCGGGTGGACGAGCTGCTGAAGGGCGCCCCGCACGCGCAGGCGCGGGTGAAGGAGCTGCTCGAGCGCTGGACCGACATGGGCTGGGAGGAGTACCGGCGCTCGGTGCCCGAGACGCTGGCGCACGCTCGCGATGGGGAAGAGGCGAAGGACGGGCTAGCGGCGTTCTTCGACAAGCGCAAGCCCAAGTGGGTCGAGTAAGCTCGCCCTCCATGTTCAAGAAGGTCCTGATCGCCAACCGCGGCGAGATCACCTGCCGCGTCGCCGCCACGCTGCACGAGATGGGCATCCGCACCGTGGCGGTCTACTCCGATGCCGACCGCGGCGCGCTGCACACGCGCGTCTGCGACGAGGCCCGCTGGATCGGCGCCTCGGAGGCGCGCGAGAGCTACCTGAACATCGACGCCGTGGTGACCGCCGCGCGCGAGTCCGGCGCCGACGCCGTCCATCCCGGCTTCGGCTTCCTCGCCGAGAACGCGGCGTTCGCCGAGGCGGTGGCGGCCGCCGGGCTCACATTCATCGGGCCCACGCCGGCGCAGATCCGCGCCATGGGCGACAAGCGCGAAGCCCGGCGTCTCGCCGATGCCGCGGGCGTGCCGATCGTGCCCGGCGCCGAGGGCGCCGATGCGAAAGCGCTCGTGCGCGCGGCGAACGCCATGGGCTATCCCGTCATCATCAAGGCGGCGCTCGGCGGCGGCGGCAAGGGCATGCAGTCGGCGCACGACGCCAAGCACCTCGCGGAGGCGATCGAGGCGGCGCAGCGTGTGGCGGCATCGGCGTTCGGGGACGAGAGCGTGTACGTGGAGAAGCTGCTCGAGCACGCGCGGCACGTCGAGGTGCAGGTGCTGGGCGACGGGAAGGGCCGCGCCGTGCACGTGTTCGAGCGCGACTGCACGCTCCAGCGCCGGCACCAGAAGGTGGTGGAGGAAGCCCCCGCGCCCACGCTCACAGCGGACCAGCGCGCGATCGTCACGCATGCCGCGGTGCGGCTCGCCGAGGCGGTCAAGTACCGCGGCGCGGGCACGATCGAGACGCTCATCACCCGCGAGGGCCACGTCTACTTCCTGGAGATGAACACGCGGCTCCAGGTCGAGCACCCGGTCACCGAGCTGGTGAGCGGCATCGACCTCGTGCGCGCGCAGATCGAGATCGCCGCCACGGGCGAGCTGCCGTTCGAGCAGCACGAGATCAAGCGCCACGGCCACGCCATCGAGGCGCGGCTCTATGCTGAGGACGCGGCGAACAACTTCCTGCCGCAGGTGGGCGTGGCTTCGCGCGTGCGCTGGCCGGACGGGCCTTTCGTGCGCGTGGACTCCGGCGTCGAGTCCGGCGATGCCGTCGGCGTCCACTACGATCCGATGCTGGCCAAGATCATCGCCTACGCGCCCACGCGCGAGGCGGCGATCGAGCGCCTGCTGGGCGCCCTGGACGACACCCGCGTCCACGGCGTGGTCACGAACCTGCCGTTCTTGCGAGCACTGCTCCGCGCACCCGCGGTGCGCTCCGGTTCCTACGACACCGAGTGGGTGGAGCGGGAGTTCCTCGCCGGTTTCGCCGCGCTCATGCGCGCGCCCGCGCCGGACCTGGCGCTCGCGGCGGTGGCGATCGCCGAGGCTTCCGGCGCGCCGCTCTCGAAGCCGACGGCGAACGGCGCCGCGCCAGCGATCGACCCGTTCGCACAGCTCGGCCGCTGGCGGCAGGCGGGGCTCGCCGAATGAAGTCCCACTGGCGCGACGGCGATCGCGTGCGCGAGGTCGAGCTGCAGCCGCTCGCGCACGGCCGCTGGCGGGTGCGCGTGGACGAATCCGAGTTCGAGCTGTCCTCCGAGGCCATGCCCGACGGCAGGCTCCGGCTCGTGGGCGATGGCCGCGTGACCGTGGCCGAGGTCACACCCGAGGGCGCGCGCCGATTCGTGCGCCTGGGCGTGCTGGATTTCGTCCTCGAGCGCGCGGGAAGTGGGAAGGTGCGCGCCGGCGCGGGCGGCCACGACGGCGGGCTCTCGGCGCCCATGCCGGGCGTGATCACCAAGGTGATGGTGGTGGTGGGCGACGAGGTGACGAGGGGCCAGCCGCTCCTGGCACTCGAGGCGATGAAGATGGAGCACCTGATCCGCGCCCCGCGCGAGGGCAGGGTGAAGCGCGTGGGTGCCAGCCCCGGGCAGATGGTGCAGGCGGGGGCGGAGCTGGTGGAGCTGGAGGCGTAGGCGACGCCAAACGCACCTCGTGTCACAACACGCTCCGGCTCAACGCGATGCGGGGCTCAACCGGGCGTGGAACCGGGCCGATATCCCGCTCATCCGAAGCGGGTGAAGCGAGGATTGACCCCTACGCTAGCCCTTGTTACCGTTTCGGGTACGCGCGTAGCGAGAGCGCGTTTTCGAGACGCCACGCTCTTCCCGAGGTGGGCGCTCGTTGAAGGATGACCCAGGGCACACCGGGTTGACTCGACACCCCGCACCGACATCTGGACGTCCTCAAGCTCTTGACCTGGCCTTCATTCAGGCCACGCCGGTCAAGAGTTTTGCGCTTTTCGGGGCCACCATGAAGAAGGCACTCACGTGATCGTTCGCAAGTTCCCGATCGAACATCTCGACCCCATTTCCCTGCTGGGGCACAACGACTCCAACGTCCGCCAGATCGAACGCGAGATCCCGGTGCGCATCACGCTCCGCGACGGCACGCTCAGCGTGGCCGGCGAGGAGCACGAGGTGAAGCCGGCCGTTCGCGTGCTCGAGGAGCTGGTCGAGCTGGTCGAGCGCGGCCGCGTGATCGAGGAGGCCGACGTGTCGACGGCGCTGGGGCAGGCGCGTCGCGACGGGCACAACGGCCACACCCCGCCCGACGGCAATGGCAACGGGAACGGCAAGTCGGTCGGCCGGCTCGCCGAGGCCTACGACGGCGCGCCCGGCTACACGTTCGACCGGAAGGCCGTGCGCCCGCGCACGCCCACGCAGGCGATGTACCTCAAGGCGCTCGAGCAGAGCGAGGTCGTGTTCGGCATCGGCCCCGCGGGCACGGGCAAGACCTACCTCGCCGTGGCCGCGGCAGTCGCGGCGCTCCGCAGCAAGAAGGTGGATCGCATCGTGCTCGTCCGCCCCGCGGTCGAGGCGGGCGAGAGCCTGGGCTTCCTGCCCGGCGACATGCAGGAGAAGGTGGATCCCTACCTGCGTCCCATGTACGACGCGCTCGCCGACCTGATGTCGTACGACAAGATGCGCCGCTTCCTCGAGATGGGCGTGATCGAGATCGCGCCGCTGGCGTTCATGCGCGGCCGCACGCTCTCGAACGCGTTCGTCATCCTCGACGAGGCGCAGAACACCACCGTGCGCCAGATGAAGATGTTCCTCACGCGCCTGGGGTTGAACTCGCGCGCGGTGATCACCGGCGACCTCACGCAGATCGACCTGCGCGCTCCCGAGACCTCGGGTCTCGTGCGCATCCAGTCGATCCTGAGCCACGTCTCCGACATCCGCTTCGTCTACTTCCATCCCGAGGACGTGGTCCGCCACCGCCTGGTGAAGGAGATCATCCACGCGTTCGACATCTACCACGCGCGCGTGGAAGGGAAGATCGACGACGGCATCGGCCCGACGCTGGATCCGCTGGCGAAGAGCCTGCAGTCGGAGATCGCGCAGGAGGCCTCGCGCATGGACGCGCCGCTGCTGCCCGACGAGCATCGCCCGGGCGAAGGGACGACCGGCCGCCAGGACTGACGCCCCCGCGTCATCCCTCGCCGCGGTCTCCCCATGACCCTGTCCGACGACCTGCCCTCACCCGGACCCGCGCTGCCCGACCGGGCGCGCACGTTCCACTGGGGCCACCACATCGCGCGGCTGGCGATGGTGGTGGCGCTGCTCGCGGCCGCTGCGTTCCTGCCCACCGGGCAGGGCGCGGTCGAGCGCCTGCGCTACCGCGAGGGCGACATCGCGCGCGAGCGCGTCGTCGCGCCCGCGGACTTCCGCGTGCAGAAGGACGACGTCACGCTGCGGCGCGAGCAGGAGGAGGCAGCGCTCGCGGTGCCGCCCGTGTTCACGATCGACCAGCGCGCGCGCACCGATGCCGCCGAGCGCTGGTCGGCGTTCCAGGAGCGGGCACTCGCCGTGGTCTCGGACCCCGCGGTGGGGCCTCGCGAGCGCGCGGACAAGCTCAAGCTCCTGGGCGTGACGCTCTCGGGCGACGCCGCCGACGCGCTGTCGGTGCCGACGCGGGCGCGGCGCGTGCTGTCGGAGATGGGGCCCTGGATCATCGAGGCGATGAGCACCGGCGTGGTGGACGAGAAGCGCGGCGGGTTCATCCTGGGCTATCGCAACGTCACCATGCGCGACGGTGAGGTCGAGACCTCGGTGCCCGCGTCGCAGTTCCTGGACCACACCGAGGCGCTCGACCGCATCGGCCAGCGTGCCAAGGCCGCGTTCGGCGCGGACACGCGCGCGGTGACGCTGGCGTTGGCGCTGGCGGAGCCATTCATCGTCCCCAGCGTCGCCTACGACCGCGCCGAGACCGAGTGGCGGCGCGCGAACGCCAAGAGCGCGGTGCCGGACATGGTCGGCATGGTGAAGAAGGACGAGCTGATCGTCGACGCCAACGAGCGCGTCTCACGCGACGCGATGCTCAAGCTCCGGAGCCTTCGTAACCTCGAGGCGGCGCAGCGCACGCAGACCGAGCACCTCTACCCGCCGCTCGCGCGCATGCTGCTCATGCTCTTGTGCATCGCCGCGTTCGCCACCTACCTGCGCATGGAGCTGCCGGGTGTGTACGCGAACAACGGCATGCTGGCGATGTTCACCGTGCTCACGCTGGTCGTGCTCGGCTGCGTGGTCGCGATCGTCGCCGTGGCGGGGCTCTCCGAGTACGCGGTGCCGCTGGCGCTGGCGCCACTCGTCGTCGCCTCGCTCATGGAAAAGCGGCCGGCGCTGGTGTTCACGCTCATGCTCTCGGTGCTGGTGCTCGCCGTGGCCGAGCTGCGCGGGCCGTTCATCGCCGTGGGCATGATGGGCGGTGTCACCGCGGTCTACTCGGTGCAGCGCCTGCGCCACCGCTGGCACTTCGTGCGTGCGTTCTTCGCCATCGCACTCGCCAACACCGCCGCCATCCTCGCCTGGGACCTGGCGAGGAGCGTTCCCGCGGCCGGCGTCCTGCGCGACGGCATGTGGGGCATCCTCTCGGCGCTGTTCGCGACCGTGGTCGCGTTCGGCCTGCTGCCGCTGGTCGAGCAGGTGTTCCGCCTCACGAGCGACGTCACGCTGCTCGAGCTCTCGGATCTGAACCGCCCGTTGCTCCGCCGGCTCCAGCTCGAAGCGCCCGGCACCTACCACCACAGCATGGTCGTGGGCTCGCTCGCCGAGGCCGCGGCGGAGGCGATCGGCGCCAACTCGCTGCTCGCGCGCGTCCAGGCCTACTACCACGACATCGGCAAGCTCTCGAAGCCCGAGTACTACGCCGAGAACGAGCCCGCCAGCTCGCGCTCGCGCCACGAGAAGCTGACGCCGTCGATGAGCGCGCTGGTGGTGAAGTCGCACATCTCCGAGGGCCTGGAGATGGCGAAGAAGGAACGCCTGCCGCGCGCGGTGCGGAGCGCCATCCCCGAGCACCACGGCACCATGGTGATGGCGTTCTTCTTCCACAAGGCGCTGGAGACCGACCCCACGGCGAGGCGCGAGGACTACAGCTACCCGGGCCCGCGGCCGCGCTCCAAGGAGACCGCGATCCTGATGCTCGCCGACGGCGTCGAAGGCGCCTCGCGCGCGCTCGCCGAGCCGACGCCGAGCCGCATCCGCGGGCTCGTGCAGCGCATCATCGAGGAGCGCGTGCGCGACGGCCAGCTGGACGAGGCGAACATCACCATCCAGGAGCTGGCGCGGATCCGCGAGTCGTTCATCCCCGTCTTGACCGCCATCTTCCACGTGCGTGCGCCGTACCCCACGGCCCCGAAGGCGAAGCGCGAGAGCGAGGCGAAGCGCGAGGAGTAGGCGAACGGCTACCGGTGAGCGGCGAGTGAATCGCGGAGCGCGCGGGCTCGCTCGCGCGCTCCCGTCTTTTCGAGCGCGTCCGCGTAGCTCGTGACCAGCGCCGAGTCGATCACCCCGGCGCGCGTCACCGCCGCGGTGCGCTCGAACGCGGCCCTCGCGCCCTGCCAGTCGCCGAGATCGCGGCACGCCTCCATGTGGAAGAGGCACGCGACCTGCGACCGGGGAAGTATCGCCTGCTCGGCATCCATCAGGCGTCCCGCGAGCGCGGGCCGGTCGAGTGCCAACAGGTTCCACGCCAGGTCCTCGGTGAAGCGGCGGAGCTGCGTGTCGTAGAGCCCTCGCGCCGCCACCACCCATGGCGCGGGCACCCCGGGCGAGATCTCGACGCCGCCCGCGTACGGCACGCCCGGCGCGAGCACCGCGTCGGCCTGGCGGCGGAAGTCGTCGGGGATGCGTTCCGCCCACCACCAGCGATCGATCGGCGGCAGGGGTGAGGTCGTGGAGTCGGCTGCGAGCCGATAGACGAGGATCCCGGGTCCGCTCGCCGATGCGCCCGAGCGGAAGCGCGCGGCCACGGCCGCGTGCTCGTCCAGGTACCGATAGAACGCGCAGGGTTCCGCGTAGCGAACCGGGTCGGCCTCGAACCGTCCGCGCACCGCGTCGGTGGTGATGACGTAGTCGACGCCGGCGAGGAGTCGCGTGTCGTAGAGCACGCGGTTGAAGTCGGAGGCGTGCTCGAACACGGCGAGGTCCACGGCCGGCCCCGAAGGCGGGCGCACGCTCACGATGCACGTGCCCGCGACGAGCACGGGGAGCTGCACCGCCGACCACCACGGTCGCGCTTCGTAGCGTGCGCGCAGCGCCGGGCTCACCTGGTCGAGGAACGGCAGGTCGTCGGCGTCGAGCGCCTGGCGCCGGGTGCGGAGCAACGGCCCGTAGGGCTCCATCACCAGCAGCTCATCGCGCGAGATGTGCTCCGCGATCCAGTGTCGCGCCTGCGCCTCGGTGGTCGTGGCCGCCGTGCGCGCCGTGGCCCACGCGCGCGCCGCCACGGGCAGCGTCGCGGCGAGGACGAGCACGGCGAGCGCCGGGACACGCGCCCGCGCCGGGACGAGCGACGCCGCCCACAGCGCGGCCAGCGCGGCGAGCACGCACGCGGGCGGGATCACGCCGAGCAGGTAGCGCTCGAAGCGGAGCGGCGAGATGAGTACGGGCGCCAGGAATGCGAGCCCGGTGATCGCCACGAGGATCGGTGCCCGATCGCGCGGCCGGGCGAGCGCCAGCGCGAGTCCCACCAGTGCCAGCGCCGACGCCACCGGCCCCAGGTCGCGCGCGAGCGCACCGAGCGTGTGCCCACCGCTCGGGCCGGAAGTCGCGCCCAGCAGGCCCTCGCTCGCGAGCACGCGCCCGAAGCCGACGTCGCGCAGGAACGTGGCGCGATCGATGAGCACGTACGGACTGGTGAGCAGGAACACGAACACCACCATTCCGAGCGCGAGCGCGAACCGCGACAGACCTCCGCGCACCCCGTGCGCGGCGAAGAGCGTCCACGCGAGCGGGGCCAGCAGCACGAGCGCCGGGTACTTGGCGCCGATCGCGAGCCCCGTCCACACCGCCATCGCCCAGGGCTGAGTCGAGCCGCGATGGACCTGCATGCGGTCGAGGGCGGCGAGCGAGAGGGCCAGCATCACCGGATCGGTGAAGATGGCGCTCGAGGTGGTGATGAGGATGGGCGAGAGCGCGGCCAGGAGCGCGCCGATCGCGCCCACGCCGGGCTGGATGCGCTCGCCGATCCGGAACGTGAGCCACACGCTCACCGCGTCGGCGGCAACGTCGAGCGCTCGCGCCAGCAGCACCATCGGCGAGGGGTCCAGGCCCACGGCGAGCAGGTAGTCCACGGGGCCGTGGAACGCGCCGGTCCAGGTGCCGACCAGCGCGTGCGCGCGCTGGAGCAGCAGGTGCAGGTAGAGCGTGAGCGAGGGATAGAGGAAATGGTGCGGGTTCCAGTCGATGTGCCCGCCGTGATGCGACCACATCGCCAGCGCCCAGCGGAACGGTGCCGCCTCCTCGACGAACTCCGGCAGCCCGTTCGCGATCCGCGACGCCCGCAGTGCGACCGCCAGCGCGACGAGGGCGAAGGCGACCGGCGCGGCGGGCAGCCGCGGTGCTCTCAATCCGCCGCCTTACGGCCGAACGCTGGGTCGATCGCGAGGCGCGAGGCGACGAGGAAGCTCGGGATCGTGGCGAGGATCACGACGACGAAGAAGTGCTTGTAGCCGATGTGATCCTGCAGCCACCCGCTCCACATGCCCGGGAGCATCATGCCCATGGCCATGAACCCGGTGCAGATCGCGTAGTGCGCCGTCTGGTGGGCGCCGCGCGAGATGTAGATCATGTACAGCAGCATGGCGGTGAAGCCGAAGCCGTAGCCGAACTGCTCCAGGACCACGCACGCCTGGATGAGCCACACGTTCGCGGGCTGGGTGTAGGCGAGGTAGATGAACACCGCGTCGGGCACGTGGATGGCGATCATCATCGGCCACAGCCAGCGCCGGAGGCCGTCCCGTGCGGCGACCAGCCCGCCGGCGATGCCGCCGAGCGTGAGTGCCAGGATGCCGAACGTGCCGTAGACCACACCCACCTGCACCGTCGACAGCGCGAGCCCGCCCTGATCGCGCCCGTCGAGCAGGAACGGCGCCACCATCTTCACGAGCTGCGCCTCGCCCAGCCGATAGAGGAGCAGGAAGCCGACCATCGCCACGATCCCCGGCCGTCCAAAGAACGAGCCGAACGTCTTCAGGAACTCGCGCACGAACTCGGGGACGCGGTGCACCTCGCCCGGCTTGTCGGCGCTGGCGCGGGGCAGCGCCCACGCGTGCCACAGCCCGAAGAGGAGGAACAGCCCGGCGAGCCCGGCCATGGCGACCGTCCACGCGTGCGGCTTGCTGCCGGTCTGCTTCTCGAGCACGCCGGCGAGTGCGACGATCAGGCCCTGGCCGAAGATCAGGGCGCCGCGGTAGAACGTGTTGCGCACGCCGACGAAGAACGCCTGCTCCTGGGACGTGGTCGCGAGCATGTAGAGCCCGTCGGCCGCGATGTCGTGCGTGGCCGAGGCGAACGCCATCAGCCAGAACACCGCCAGCGTCCACTGGAACATCGACGGCATCGGGACGGTGAGCGCCACGCCCGCGAGCCCGGCGCCGATCAGGAGCTGCATCACCCACACCCAGCGCCGGCGCGTGCCGAGCAGGTCCACGACCGGCGACCAGAACGGTTTGATCACCCAGGGCAGGTAGAGCCAGCTCGTGTAGAGCGCGATGTCGGTGTTGGAGATGCCGAAGCTCTTGTACATGATGACCGAGACGCTCATCACGACCGTGTACGGGAGGCCCTCGGCGAGATAGAGCGAGGGGATCCACGCCCACGGCGAGCGACGGCGCGGGCGCGCGTCAGGAGTCGGCTCGGGTTCGGACATCTGGCGGGCTTCTAGCATCGTCACACCTCCCTGCATCCCTGCCCGGGGCGTGCGTCGGCTTTCGTGTAGCACGCGGGCGGGGGGCGCGGCAAACCTCGTCCAGTTGTCGGCAACTTGAGCTCCCCACACAATCGCCATCATGCCCGTCTCCGTCGTCGCTCCCCCCGGCCTTTCCGGCCTCTCCAGGCCGCTCCGCGCGCTGGTCGCCGCCGTGCTGCGCGGCGAGCGCCGCCGGCTCGCGGAGGTGGGCATCGTGCTCGCCGACGACGCGCGGCTCCGGGCGCTGAACCGTGAGTGGCGCGGCATCGACCGCGCCACCGACGTCATCAGCTTCGCCTACGACGAGGCGGAGCCGGACGCCGCCTCGAGGCCCGTGCGCGGCGACCTCGTGGTGTCGCTCGACCGCGTGCGCGCACAGGCGCGGCGCTACCGGGTCACACCCGGCGCCGAGCTCGCGCGCCTCGTCATGCACGGCACGCTCCACCTCTGCGGGCACGATCACGCGCGGCCGGCGGAGCGCTCGGCGATGCGAGCGCGCGAGACGAACGCGCTTCGCGGCGCGCGCGCGCTCGTGCGCGCGCTCGACCGCGCGCTCGCGCCGCCCGCACAGGCCCGCCGCGCGTGACGGGGCACGGGCCCCAAGTTAGAGTGCGCGCCATATGAATCCCACCATGGCCAAGCCCCCTCGCCAATCGTTCTTCGGCCGCGTGCGCGCCTGGTTCATCACCGGCGTGGTCGTGATCGCGCCCACGGCGGTCACGTTCTGGGTGCTGTTTCGACTCTTGAACTGGGTCGACAACCTGCTCGGGCGCTACCTGAGATTCGCCGCGCTCGAGTACCAGCGCATCCCGGGCTTGGGGCTCGTCGCGACGCTGCTCGTGCTGCTGATCGTGGGCTTCCTCGCCACCGTGCTGGGCCAGGGCCCGCTCGCGCGCATGTGGGACCGGCTGCTGCTGCGCATCCCCGGCGTGGGGATCGTCTACGGCTCCACCAAGTCGCTCGGCGAGGCGTTCCTGAACCAGCGCGAGGAGACGTTCCGCAAGGTGGTGCTCGTGCAGTGGCCGCACCCGGGCATCTGGCGCGTGGGCTTCCTCACCGGCCACGTCGACCCGTCGCTCAAGGCGAAGCTCGGCCAGGACGTCTCGTGCGTGTTCGTGCCGCACACGCCGAACCCGGCCTCGGGGTTCGTGCACTACGTGCCCAAGAAGGATCTCGTCGAGCTGGACTGGGCGGTCGAGGACGGGCTCAAGGTGATCGTCTCGGGCGGCGTGGTGCAGCCGGGCATGGAAGTCCCCGCGGAGCTGCCGGCGCCGCGCTGAGCCCAGCCCTCGCTGGTCTACACTGTTCGCCCCCGCACCCGTCCCCAGGGTCCCGTCCCACCATGGCCATCGTCACCACCGAAGGCATCGTCCTGAAGACCCACGCACTCGGCGACACGAGCCGGATCGTGACGGTCTATACGCGTGAACATGGCCTGAGAAAGCTCGTGGCCAAGGGCGCGAGGAAGACGCCGAGCCGGTTCGGCTACGCGCTCGAGCCGCTGTCGCGCTCGCAGCTCGTCTTCTATCTCAAGCCCGACCGCGACCTGCACCTGCTCTCTCGCGCCGAGGTGGTGGACGCGCTCGGCTCGCGCATCGCCGATCTCTCCCGGCTCGCGCACGCGCAGGCGGCGCTCGAGTTGGTCGACCGCCTGGTCTGGGGTGAGGAGCCGCACGAGCGGCTCTACGCGCTGCTGGTGCAGGCGCTGGACGGCTGCTCCCGCGCGCCGCTCGCGGCGCTGCCCGCGGTGACGCTGGCGTTCCAGCTCCAGCTGGCGAGCGAGCTGGGCTACCGACCGCGGCTGGACCAGTGCGCCGTGGACGGCCGCCCGGTCTCGCAGCGACGCGTGTTCTCACCCGCACGGGGCGGCCTGCTCTGCGACACGTGCGCGGCGCGCGAGGGCGGCGTCGTGGTGCTCTCCGCCGAGGCGCTCGCCTCGCTCGCGCTGCTCCTGTCGCGGCCGCTGCTCGAGGCGGGCGACTATGTCGAGCTGCCCCGCGCGGGCGAGCTGCTGCGCGTGATCGAGGACTTCTTCCGCACCCACTTCCAGCGCTTCCAGGGCCTGCGCTCGCTCGAGGTGCTGCGCGGGATCGAGACCGGCGCGCCGGGGGGTGAAGCGCAGGATTGAGCTGTCGGGCCCGGCGGTCCGGGGTCTATCCTTGAAGACGCCATGAGAACCGCACCAACGGCGGCCGCGTTCGCCATGGTGGCGCTGGCGCTCGCGCTCGGCACGGGCTGCGAGCTCGCCAATCAGCCCACGTACGATGGCATCGTCGTCCACGACGCCGAGGTCTTCGGCGACACGGTGCGCATCGCGTTCAGCGTCGACGAACCGCAGACTCACTGGAGCTGGTACGTGGACCTCGACACCGACCAGGCGCTCGACGCGAGCGGCAAGAAGACGGGCTACGGGAGCTTCGGGCTGGAGTTCGAGATCGACAGCCGCGACCAGCTCGGTGACAGCGTGGCGATCCGCCCCTCGAGCGGTCCGGCCGACACCTCGAGGGGCGCGCGCGGGTGGCCGGTCCCGGTGGGCTTCGCGAAGCTCGAGCCCTCGAAATGGATCGCGCTGCGTTTCCCGGCCTCGTTGCTCGCCGACGATGGGATCCTCACGTTCCGCATCTCGGCGTGGGAGGGCGGCGACTTCGGGTTCTACGAGGACCTCGTCGACTCGACGCACGTGCGGCCGCCCGCGGCGCAAGCCCTGTTGACGTCGAACGGGGCACGCGCCCGGGGCCTCCTCCGCCGACCGAGATAGCGCCACCGCCCCGCGACTGGCGAGGCGCGCGCGCGCCGCATACACTCGCGCGCTCTTTCCCCCCGCACGCCACCGGAGCGGCTGCCCGCATGCCCGCCAACGAACCGAGACGTTCGCTCCAGCACATGATCCTCGCGCTCGAGCAGTTCTGGGCCGAGCGCGGGTGCGTGATCCAGCAGCCCTACCCCTCCGAGGTGGGCGCGGGCACGTTCAATCCGGCCACGTTCCTGCGCTCGCTCGGGCCGGAGCCATGGCGCGTCGGCTACGTGGAGCCGTCCCGCCGTCCGAAAGACGGCCGCTACGGCGAGAACCCGAACCGCTTCCAGCAGTTCTTCCAGTACCAGGTGCTGCTGAAGCCCGCGCCGGCCGACGTCGTGGACGCCTACTTCCAGTCGCTCGCGGCCATGGGCCTGGATCCCTTGAAGCACGACCTGCGGCTGGTGGAGGACGACTGGGAGAGCCCGACACTCGGGGCCGCGGGCCTGGGCTGGCAGGTGTGGTGCGACGGCACCGAGATCTCGCAGTTCACCTACTTCCAGCAGTGCGGCGGCATCGAGCTGCCGGTGGTCTCGGCGGAGCTGACCTACGGGCTCGACCGCATCGGCATGATGCTCCAGGGCCGCGATCGCGTGCAGGACCTGGCGTGGGCCGAAGGCGTCACGTGGGGCGATCTCTGGCTCCCCAACGAGCGCGAGTATTCCCGCTACAACTTCGAGCAGGCGCCGGTCGCCGAGCTGTTCGAGATGTTCAAGATCTGGGAGGCCGAGGCGGCGCGGCTCCTGGAGCTGAAGCTCGTGAACCCGGGCTACGACGCCGTCAT
>DATLUU010000133.1:0-2164 GCA_035577885.1 Verrucomicrobiia bacterium | reverse complement strand
GAGGACGCGATCCTGCGCTACGACGCGGCCACCGCACGCCATCTGGAGCTGTTCGCCCCACAACCGGGGGGTGAGCCCGCGCACACGCTCTGGCACCACCTGAACCTGGCGGTCACCGCGGGCGGCTCGCGCCGGCTGCGTGCCTGGCTCGAGCGCCCGCTGGCGACGCGCGCCGACGTGCTCGCGCGCCAGCAGGCGGTCGCGGCGTGGCTCGCGGGCACCGCGCGCGGCTCGTTCCGAGAAGCGCTGCGCGGGATGCCGGACCTGGAGCGGCTCTCGGCGCGGATCGCCTGCGCCAAGGCGACGCCGCGCGAGCTGGGCGCGCTCCGCGATGGCCTGGCACGTCTGCCGGAGATCGCGGAGGGCCTGTCCGAGAACGACGCGTTCGCCGAGGTCGTACAGGCGCTCGCCGTGCCGCCCGCGCTGGCGATCCGCCTGCGCACGGCGCTGGTGGACGAGCCACCGGTCTCCTCCAGGGACGGCGAGGTCATCCGCGAGGGCTTCGACGAGCTACGCGACTCGCTGCACGCGCTCGCGCACTCGGGCAAGCGCTGGATCGCGGAGCTGGAGGCGAGCGAGCGCGAGCGCTCCGGGATCCCGAGCCTCAAGGTCGGCTACAACAAGGTGTTCGGCTACTACCTCGAGATCACGAACGCGCACCGTGACAAGGTCCCGGCCGACTACGAGCGGCGCCAGACGCTCACGAGCGCCGAGCGCTACGTGACGCCGGCGCTCAAGGCGCGCGAGTCGGAGGTGCTGGGCGCCGAGGACAAGCTGCGCGCGCGCGAGCACGAGCTGTTCGTGGGCCTGCGCGAGGAGGCCGGGTGCCACGTGGCGGCGCTCCAGGCCGCGGCCGACGCGCTCGCGCGTCTCGACGCCGAGGCCACGCTCGCCGAGGCCGCGGCGCGCTACGAGTGGACGCGCCCCGTGCTCGAGGACTCCGACCGACTGCTCGCCGAGGGCGTGCGGCACCCGGTCGTGGAGCGTCTGCTGCCGCGCGGCGAGTTCGTGGCCAACGACGTGCGGCTGGACGCGCGCGAGCGCCAGATCGTGCTCCTGACCGGCCCCAACATGGGCGGCAAGAGCACCTACCTGCGGCAGGTGGCGCTGCTCGTGCTGCTGGCGCAGGCCGGCTCGTGGGTGCCCGCGGCGAAGGCCACGATCGGTCTCGTCGACCGGCTGTTCACCCGCGTCGGCGCCGCCGACCGCCTCGGCGCGGGGCAGAGCACGTTCATGGTGGAGATGCGCGAGACCGCCGACATCCTCATGAGCTCCACCGCCAGGTCGCTCGTGCTTCTCGATGAGATCGGGAGGGGTACGGCGACGTACGACGGCCTGGCGCTCGCTTGGGCGGTGACCGAGCACCTGCACGATGCGAGCGGGCCGCGACCGCGCACGATCTTCGCCACCCACTACCACGAGCTCACCCAACTCGCGGAAAAGCTGCCGCGGCTCGTGAACGCCCACGTCACGGTGAAGGAGTGGGGGGACGGCGTGGTGTTCCTGCACCACGTCGCCGAGGGGCCCGCGGACCGGAGCTACGGCATCCACGTGGCGCGGCTCGCGGGCCTGCCGCCGAGCGTCATCGAGCGCGCCAAGGTGGTGCTCGCGGAGCTGGAGAGCGAGCGCACGGTGGAGGAGCTGGAGCGCGCGCCGAAGCGCGCGCGCGGCGAGGCGCCCGCGCCGCTGCCGCTGTTCGACGCCGCACCGCCCGCCGAGCACCCGCTCGCCGCGGAGCTGCGCGCGCTCGCGCCCGACTCCATGACGCCGCTCGAAGCGCTGCAGCGTCTGGCGGAGTGGAAGCGGCGCTTCGGCGTCTAAGGAACGACCACGAGCTTGCCGGCGAGATCGCCTTCCGGCGTCGTGGCGCGGACGAGGTAGATGCCGGGCTGGAGCTGTCGCTGTCCCAGCTCGACCGTGTATTCACCCGCGGAGTGATGGCCCCAGGGGACGAGCACCGCAAGCCGGCGCCCGGTGAGGTCGTAGAGGCCGATCTCGCCGTCGGTCTCCCGCGGCAGCCGGAGCCGGACCTGCGCCACCGACTTCGCGGGCTGTGGCTCGACGTGCAGCGTTCCACGGCCGGACCGCGCGCGCGGGCCCGCTGCGTCCGCGGCGGGCTCCGGTCCCTGGAGCGCGGCGAAGCCGCGGGCAGGCTCGGTGCCGG
>DATLUU010000132.1:0-2584 GCA_035577885.1 Verrucomicrobiia bacterium | reverse complement strand
GCCGCCGTGCTCACGAGCGCGACACTGTCCGCGGGCGGCGATTTCACCTGGGGCGCCGGCCGGCTGGGTCTGGGGGAGGAGCAGGGCGCCCCCTACACGAGCCTCACCGTGCCGAGCCCGTTCCCGCTCGCGCAGCAGATGCGCGTCTACGTGCTCTCGCAGCCGCATGGCAGCGAGCTCGACGAGGCCGAGTCGATCGCCGTCGCCGTGGCGGAGCTGTCGCGGATCGCACGCCGGAACACGCTGGTGCTGTTCACGGCGCACGAGCGGCTGCGCCGTGCGCACGCGCGGCTCCGCGCGCTGCTCCCGCGCGGCCTGCCGCTGCTCGCGCAGGACCGCGACGGCACGGCCGGCCGGCTCGCCGAGCGCTTCCGCGCCGAGCGCGGCGCGGTCTTGCTCGGCGTGCAGAGCCTGTGGGAAGGTGTCGACTTCCCGGGTGAGGCGCTGGAGGTGCTGGTGGTGGCGAGGCTGCCGTTCTCCGTGCCCGACGACCCCGTGGTCGAGGCGCGCGGCGAGCGGCTTCGCGAGCGCGGCCTCGAGCCGTTCCGGCACGACGCCGTGCCGGAGGCGGTGATGCGGTTCCGGCAGGGCGTGGGTCGGTTGATCCGGCGCGCGACCGACCGGGGAGTGCTGGTGGTGTGCGACGCACGGCTCGCGCGCGCGTCCTACCGCGGTCCGTTCGTGGCCGCACTGCCGGTCGAACCCACGCTGTGGAACGACCCGCGCGGTCTCGCGCAAGAGGCCGGGGCGTTTCTCGGCTCTATGGACGCTGCACGCATGGAGGAGAGTCCGTGATCCGGCTGGGCGTGAGCAGTCTGGCGCTGGACGACGTGATGGATGTGGCGCGCGGCGAGGCGCGCCTGGAGTTCCCGGCCGAAGCACGCCAGCGCGTGCGCGCGAGCCGCCGCGTCGTGGACGACGCGGTGCGCTCCGGCCGCGCCGTCTACGGCGTCACCACCGGCTTCGGCCGGCTCAAGGACCAGGCCGTGGCCCCCGAGGACTCGCGCGCGCTGCAGCTGAACCTGCTGCGCTCGCACTCGGCCGGCGTCGGGCCGCCGGCGCCGCGCGAGGTGGTGCGGGTGATGCTGCTGCTGCGCGCGCACAGCCTGGCGATGGGCGCATCGGGCGTGCGGGTCGAGCTGATCGACATGCTCGCGGCCATGATCGAGCGGCGGGTGACCCCGGTGGTGCCGATCCAGGGCTCGGTCGGCGCCTCCGGCGACCTGGCGCCGCTCGCGCACATGGCGAGCGTGATCGTGGGCGAGGGCGAGGCATGGTTGGGCGATCAGCGCATGCCCGCGGGCCTGGCGCTGCGCGGCGCCGGGCTCCAGCCGTTGGTGCTCGAGGCCAAAGAGGGCCTGGCGCTCATCAACGGCACCCAGTTCTCGACCGCGTTCGCGGCGCTCGCGTGCGCCGACGCCGAGCGCGTATGGGAGGCGGGGCTGGCGTCGGCCGCGCTCTCGATCGAGGTGCTGCTGGGATCGTTCCAGCCGGCTCGTGAGGACGTGCAGTCGCTGAGGCCCTATCGGGGCGCACAGGAGGCCGCGCGCCGGCTGCGCGAGTACTCGCGCGGCAGCGCGCTCGTGGAATCGCACAAGGACTGCGGCCGGGTGCAGGACGCCTACAGCCTGCGCTGCGTATGTCCCGTCATGGGCGCGTCGTGGGACGCGATCCTCCACGTCGAGCAGCAGCTCGAGGTGGAGCTGAACGCGGTGAACGACAATCCGCTCGTGTTCGCCGAGTCGGGCGAGACCGTGTCCGCGGGCCTGTTCCACGCCCAGCCGGTGGCGCTCGCCGCCGACTACCTGAAGATCGCGGTGGCCGAGATCGCGTCGCTCTGCGAGCGGCGCATCGACATGCTGCTCGATGGTCAGGTGTCGGGGCTGCCGGATGCGCTCGCCGGGCGTCCCGGGCTCGAGTCCGGCTACATGCTCGCCCAGTACACGGCGGCCGCTCTCGTCTCCGAGAACAAGACGCTCGCGCACCCGGCGAGCGTGGACTCGATCCCCACCGGCGCCGGGCTCGAGGACCACGTCAGCATGGCGCCGATCGCGGCCCGCCACGCGCGCGCCATCACCGAGCACGCCGCGCGCGTGGTGGCGTTGGAGCTGCTCTGCGGCTGCCGGGCACTCGAGCTGCGACGCCCGCTGCACGGCGGCGAGGGCACGGAGATGCTTTACGGCGCCGTGCGCCGCGTGGTCGCGGCGCCCGAGGGCGACCGCCCGCTCCAGGGCCCGTGCGAGGAGCTGGGCCGCTGGGTGCTCGCGGGCGGTGCGCAGCGGATCGCCGAGGAGGTGCTCGCTTCATGAAGGCCGTCGCCGGACCCACCTTCGGTGGGTGCCCGCGGATGGTGCGCGCACCGCGCGGCAGCGAGCGCACGTGCAAAGGCTGGGTGCAGGAAGCGGCGCTGCGCATGCTCATGAACAACCTCGATCCCGAGGTGGCGGAGCGCCCCGAGGACCTGGTCGTCTACGGCGGCACCGGGAAGGCGGCGCGGAGCTGGGAGGCGTTCGACCAGCTGGTGAGCGCGCTGCGCGCGCTCGAGGCCGACGAGACGCTGTTGGTCCAGAGCGGGAAGCCGGTG
>DATLUU010000131.1:0-3509 GCA_035577885.1 Verrucomicrobiia bacterium | reverse complement strand
CGTGCAACAACGAAGTCTGCCTGGCGCCGGTCTCGATACCGTTCGCGGTGAAGGTGGAGGTCGGCGCCGGCAGCGGCACGTCGGGCACGCCACCGCCCGATGCGTCGAGCCAGGCGAGCGCGCCCACGAGCGGCCAGGGCTTCAGCTCGTTCGAGAGCGCCCCGACCGGCACGGCGGCCGCAAGCGGCGCGGGCAACAACGCGGTGAAGAACAGGCTCGAGGCAGCACTCGCGGGCGGCGGGCTGGGCTGGTTCGTGGCGCTGTTCGTGGGCGGGCTGCTCCTGAACCTGACGCCATGCGTGTTCCCCATGCTCGGCGTCACCGTGAGCATCTTCGGCGCGCGGCGCAAGGAACCCGTGCCCAAGGTGGTCACGACCGCGGTGCTCTACGTGCTCGGCATCTGCCTCACCTACACCGCGCTCGGCGTGGTGGCGGCGTTGACCGGCGGGCTCTTCGGCTCGGCGCTCCAGAGCGTGTGGGTGAACCTCGTTCTCGGCGGCCTCATGCTGCTGCTCTCGCTCGGCATGTTCGGCCTCTACGAGATGCAGCCGCCGCTCTGGCTCATGGACCGGCTCGGGGGTGCCCAGGCCACGAACATGGCGGGCGCGTTCCTCTCCGGCCTGGGCGTGGGCATCATCGCCGCGCCGTGCGTGGGGCCGTTCGTGGTCGCGGTGCTGGCGCTGATCGCGCAGCGCGCGGACGTGGGCTTCGGCGTGCGCACCATGTTCACGCTGTCGCTGGGGCTCGGGTTCCCCTACCTGTTCCTCGCCACGTTCTCGAACCTGCTCCAGGCGCTGCCGCGCTCGGGCGACTGGATGATCTGGGTGAAGCACGCGCTCGGCGTGCTGCTCGCCTCGATCGGCATCTACTACCTGTGCGTGGGGTTCGTCCCCAACGCCGCCCCCTGGGTGCTGCCCGTGGGGCTGGTGCTCGGCGGGCTCTGGCTCGGGTTCGTCGACAAGAGCGCGGGCGTGAAGGGGGCGTTCCGCACGTTCGCGCTTCTCGCGGGCGCCGCGGCGTTGTTCGCCGGCGTGCTCCTCGGCGGCCAGATGTACGCGGCGTCGCAGCGCACGCTGAGCTTCCGGCCCTACGACGCGGCCGCGGTCAAGGCCAGCGTCGCCGCCGGCCGGCCGGTGATGATGGACTTCTCCGCCGACTGGTGCCTGCCCTGCCACGAGCTCGAGCTCAACACGTTCACCGATCCACGCGTCGTCGCCAAGGCGAAGACCTTCGACCGCTACAAGGTGGACCTCACCAAGTACGACTCGCCCGAGGCGGCGACGCTGCGGAAGCAGTTCAACGTCACCGGCGTGCCGATCGTGGTGTTCCTCGGGAAGGGCGGCAACGAGGTCGCCGAGGCCCGCGTCGACGGCTTCCTGCCGCCGGAGCGCTTCCTGCAGCAGATGGAGCTGGGCGCGGCGCGATAGCCCCGCCGCGTCAGGCGCGTCCGTTCGCCTCGGGCGCGTTCGGGTGCGTGAGCCACCACATCATCTCGATCAGCGTCAGCGGGTAGGTCATGGCGAAGCGCCAGCCGCGGAACCGCGTCGTGCGGTGCCCGGTGCGCTCCAGCACGTGGCGGACGATCGCCGACTGGTTCGCCACCCCGGGCATGTCCCAGGGCTCGGGTCCGAGCGGCAGCTGCTGGATCGAGCTCGTGAGGTCCACCTCGGCGAAGTGCCGCTGGCCGTCGGCGCGCGGCGGGCGCCTGGCCTCGCGCGGCCCGGGCAGCTCGAACGACACCTGCGGCGAGGCGTCCGTGTAGAGCGACTCGGCGATGTAGATGTCGCGCACCACCTCGCGGCAGGGCGTGTGCAGCACGTAGCCCCGCAGCGTCTGGATGCGCTCCTCCGGCTTCAACGGCCAGCCGTTGCGGATGCGGAACACCGACGTGAGCTGCGTGGGCGCCTGCCCGGCCGAGTTCGCCCCGAGCACGAGCGTGGTCATGTCGCCGTCGCGCACCACGTCCAGCTCGGGCAACGGCTGCGAGCTGAACTCGGGGAGCAGGAACGCCATGGGGTCCGAGCGGCCGGCCTCGCCGTCCACGGGCTCGAACGCGATCGCGTTCTCCTTCATCGCGTCGCTCGCGTCGCCCCAGAAGGAGAGGAGCGCGAGCGGCGTGCTCGGCCGCATGCGGCGCAGTCCCAGCCGGCGGTGGATCTCGATGCCGTCCACGCGCCGGCCGTTCGCCGAGGGGACGAGGAACAGCGACGTGGTGAGCACGTCGCAGAAATGCCCGAGCAGGAACGACATCGCCTTGAACGACGCCTGCTTGGCGATGTGCTCGCGCTTCTCGAGCGCGACCCGGGACGACTCCGCGATCTGGGCGTCGATCGACGCGCGTCCGCCCGGCACCACGTCCAGGAGCTCCGTGAAGCGGTCGGCCGCCGCGCGCAGGTGCTCGATCGAGGCCGGGTCGGCGTGCTTTCTCGCAAGATCGGCGAAGATGTGGAGCCCGCCGGGCGAGGGCACGAAGTGCATCAGGTCCATGTCCGACGTGGCACGCACCGAGCGCACGAGCCGGCTCGCGAGGCTCTTGTCGAGCCCGATCGCACGCGCGACCCGCGTCGGCCGCGGTCGCGGCCCGGCGACGGCCTCGAGCACGCTGGTGATCGCCCGGCGCAGCTCGCGCCCGCTGGCCTCGATCCGCAGCCTGAGGTCGCCGCGACCGAGCTCGCCCGTGACCCCGGGGCGGATCACGCGCGCTCCCCTGCCGGGTTCCGGCCGCTCGCCACCGCGGGTTTCATCGGACATCCGGCCATCTTCGCGAAACCGGAGCGACCGTCAACCTCGCGGACCGCGACCGAAACGCCCGGGAGCATCCCGGCGGCACGGCGGATCGGGATGCTCACGGGCGTCGGCCTTTCAGTTCGACCGGACGATCCGGCGCGAGACGGAGCCCAGCGGCGTCGTGAGCCGCGCGAAATAGACCCCCGCCGCGGCACGCTCACCGCCCGCCTCGCGGCCGTCCCACGTCGCCGAGTGGCGGCCGGGGGACTGCTCGCCCTGGACCAGCGTCGCCACGCGGCGCCCGGAGACGTCGAACACCGCCAGCTCGGCGACCGCGGCGCCCGGCAGCTCGAAGTCGAGCCGCGTGAGCGACGAGGACGGATTGGGGCTCGGCGCCGCGAGCGCGATCCCCGCCACCGTCGCCGGCGGCGTCACGCCGGCGGTGATGGTGCGCGTAATGCGGAACGCGCGCCTCGCATAGGGCGGCGTCAGCATCTGGCCGTAGCCGAAGAGCTGCCGGCCGTCGGGCGTCATGGCGGTCATGTTCTGGATCGTGAAGTTGGGATCCACGAGCACGCCGTTGTTGGCGAGGTACTCGTTCACGTCGATGACGCCAGTGGCGGCGGTCCAGACGAGACCGGTGGTGGCGAACGGCGTGCCGTCGAACGAGCAGTAGCCCACAACGATGCTGCCGTCGTAGCTCACCGCGCTCGCGATGTTGATCCCGTTCTGCGGCTCGCTGCCGTCCACCCAGCCCAGCACCTGCGTCGGGCCCCAGACAC
>DATLUU010000130.1:0-4445 GCA_035577885.1 Verrucomicrobiia bacterium | reverse complement strand
GCGGGCTGCACGTGCTGCCCCCGAACTGCACGCACGTCGCCGTGCACGATTCGGCGCGCGCGCTGGTGACGCCCGAGGTGATCGCGCGCGCGGTGGCGGAGGGGCTGGAGCACGGTGCGGCGATCGCGGCGATCCCGCAGGCGGACACGTTGAAGCAGGGCACGCTCGGCGTCATCACCGGCACGGTCTCGCGCGCGGGCCTGTGGGCGGCGCAGACGCCGCAGGTCTTTCGCCGCGACTGGCTGGAACGTGCGCATCGCGAGGCGACCGAGGTGGCCACGGACGACGCTGCGCTGGTCGAGTGGCTGGGGCACCCCGTGCGCCTGGCGATGGGCGACAGCCTGAACTTCAAGATCACGACCCCGACCGACCTCGCGCTCGCGGAGTCGTGGCTCACGCAACGCACGGCGGAGAAAGGCGCGACCGCATGAGCCTCCGCGTGGGACTGGGCTACGACGTGCACCGGGTGAAGGCGGGCCGCCCGCTGGTCCTGGGCGGGGTGAAGTTCGAGAGCGACTGGGGGCTCGAGGGCCACAGCGACGCCGACGTGCTCATCCATGCGGTGGGCGACGCGCTGCTCGGTGCAGCCGGGCTCGGCGACCTCGGCGAGCACTTCCCCGCAGGCGACCCCAAATGGAAGAACGCCTCGAGCATCGACCTGCTGCAGCGCATCGTGAAGCTGCTCGGCGAACGCGGCGCACGCGTGGAGAACGTGGACGTCATGCTCGTGGCGGAAGCGCCCAAGTTGGCGCCCCATCGTGCTGCGATGTGCGCGAACATTGCCGGCGCGATCGGGGTGACCCCGGATCGCGTCAGCGTGAAGGCGACGACGAACGAGACGCTGGGCGCTATCGGCCGCCGCGAGGGCCTCGCCGCGTTCGCCGTGGCGCTGGTGGAGCGCTAGCGCCCGGCCCATGACCCCGCCCCCCGTCCGCGTCCGTTTCGCCCCGAGCCCGACCGGCTGGCTGCACGTGGGCGGCGCGCGCACGGCGTACTTCAACTGGCTGTTCGCGCGGAAGCACCATGGCGTCTTCGTGCTGCGCATCGAGGACACCGATGCCGACCGCTCGTCGGACGAGAGCGAGCGCGGCGTGCTGGACGACCTGCGCTGGCTGGGCTTGAACTGGGACGAGGGGCCCGACGTCGGCGGCCCGTTCGCGCCCTATCGCCAGAGCGAGCGGCTCGCGATCTATCGCGAACACGCGGACAGGCTGCTCGCGGAGGGCAGGGCGTATCGCTGCTTCTGCACCGACGCCGAGCTCGAGGTGCGGCGCGCCGCGGCGCTCGCGGCGGGCCGGCCGCCGCAGTACGACGGCCGCTGCCGGCGGATCGCGCGCGAGGAGTCCGCCGCCCGCGCCGGCGCTGGCGAGCCGCACTCGATCCGCTTCGAGGTGCCGCTGCGCGACTGGACGCTCGCGGATGCCGTGCGCGGCGAGGTCGTGTTCCCCGCGGGTATGGTGGGCGATTTCGTATTGCTGCGCTCGAGCGGGCTTCCCACGTACAACTTCGCCTGCGTCGTCGACGACCACCTGATGGCGATCTCACACGTGCTGCGCGCCGAGGAGCACCTCGCCAACACGCCACGACAATTGATGTTGTACGAGGTCTTCGGCTGGCGGCCGCCCGAGTTCGCGCACGTGGCGCTGATCCTGAACGCCGACCGCACCAAGATGAGCAAGCGCGAGGGCGAGGCCGCGGTCGCCGTGGGCGACTGGAGGAAAGCGGGCTACGTGCCCGAGGCATTGCTCGCCTATCTCGGGCTGCTCGGATTCCATCCCGGTGACGATCGCGAAGTGCTCGCGCACGACGAGATGACCGAGGCATTCACGCTCGAGCGCCTGGGGAAGAGTGGCTCGGTGTTCGATCCGGCGAAGCTGGCGTGGATGAACGCCCACTGGCTGCACCATGCCAGCGGCGCGAAGATCCGGGACTGGATCGAGCACGCAGGCGCGGGCTTCCTGCCGCCCGCGGCGGCCGCATGGCCTCCCGCGACGCTCGAGCGCGTGCTCGAGGCGCTCCGCGGCAACCTGGCGAGGCTCGCCGACCTGCCAGGCGAGCTGGCGCCGTTCCTGGACGAGCCGCCGACGCTCGAGGCCGATGCCCGGGACGCGCTGGGCGCGCCACGCGCCGCGGCGGTGTGCGCCGCGGCCGCCGCCGCGCTGTCCACGCTTGCGGAGTGGCGCGCGGACGCGGTTAAATCGGCCATTCAGTCCGTCGCTCCGGCGTTGGGCGTCAAGGGCCGCGAGCTCTATCAGCCGGTCCGCGCCGCGCTCACGGGGCGCACGCACGGCCCCGAGCTGCCGCTGGTCGCGGAGCTGCTGGGACGCGAGCGTTCGCTCGCGCGCCTCGAGCGCGCGGGCGCTGCAGGGGCCCGGAGCTGACGGCAGGGACGGTGTCGCAGGGACAGGCGGCCGCGCAGGACATTCCCACGAAATCATGGAGGAAGAACCGATGAAGGTTGCGGTGCTCATGGGAGGGCGCTCGAGCGAGCGCGAGATCTCGCTGCGCTCGGGACAGGGGATGGCGCAGGCGCTCAGGAACCTGGGTCACGACGTGACCTCGATCGACGCGGCTGACGGCTCGATGCTGCCGGGCGGCAAGGAGGAGACGGCGGCGCCGAAGCGGGAAGCGGTCCTGAAGCTGCCGCTCTCGGCGATGCTCGCGGCGGTGCAGGTGCCCGCGGTGCAGACGGCCGAGGTGGTGATGATCGCGCTCCACGGCACGTACGGGGAGGACGGCGTCATCCAGGCGGCGCTGGAGCTGGCGGGGAAGACCTACACCGGCTCGGGCGTGCTCGCGAGCGCGCTGGCGATGGACAAGGCGATGAGCAAGCGCGTGTTCGAGCGCGAGGCGATCCCCACGCCGCACTGGGTGGTGCTCGAGGCGGGCGTGCCGGGCCGGAGCATCGACACGAGCCTCCTCGGCGGCTATCCGCTGGTGGTGAAGCCCAACGCCGAGGGCTCCACCGTGGGGCTCTCGATCGTGCGCCATCCGTCGGAGCTGGATCCGGCGATCGAGAAGGCGGGCCGCTACGACCAGCAGGTGATGGTGGAGCGCTACATCGACGGCCGCGAGCTGACCGTGGCCGTGGTGGGCGAGGAGGCCTACCCGATCGTGGAGATCAAGCCGAAGAGCGGCTTCTACGATTACGAGGCGAAGTACACGAAGGGGAAGACCGAGTACACCTGCCCCGCGGTGCTCGACAAGGAGCTCGGCCGCCACGTGCGCGAGCTGGCCGTGGAGTGCGCGGCGGTGCTCGGTTGCCGCGGCGTGGTGCGCGTGGACTTCCGGCTCTCGGAAGACGACGAGCCCTACGTGCTCGAGGTGAACACCGTTCCCGGGATGACGCCCACGAGCCTCGTGCCCATGGCGGCGCAGGCGAAGGGGATCAGCTACGACCAACTCGTCGGGCGCATGCTCGACATGGCCCGCGCCGACGCCAACGCCGCGCGCGCGGCCGCACACTGATTCACGAAGAGGACCGCGATGAAGACCGCCGCCCGACCGTCGCTCGGAGACTCGACGTCCATGGACAGCACCCTGGAGTTCCTCAAGGAACTCGTCGACGCGCACGGCGTGCCCGGCTTCGAGGACGACGTCGCGCGCGTGATGCAGAAGTACCTGAAGGGCGTGGGTGAGATCACGCGTGACCGGCTGGGGAGCTTCATCTGCGAGAAGCCCGGCGATGGGAAAGGCCCCAAGGTGATGCTGGCCGGCCACCTGGACGAGGTGGGCTTCCTGGTCAAATCCGTCACCAAGGAGGGCTTCGTCAAGTTCCTGCCGCTCGGCGGCTGGTGGGGCCACGTCGTGCTCGGGCAGCGGCTGATCATCAAGACGCGCACGGGCGACGTGCTCGGCGTGGTCGGCAGCAAGCCGCCGCATGAGCTTCGCGATGAAGACCGCAAGAAGGTGCTCGAGATCAAGGACATGTACATCGACGTCGGCGCCGCGGGCGACTGGGACGTGAAGAAGCAACTCGATATCCGCCCCGGCGACGCGATCGTGCCCGACTCGTCGTTCACGGTGATGGCGAACCCGAACCTGCTGCTGGCAAAGGCGTGGGACAACCGCATCGGCTGCGCGCTCGCCGCCGAGACCGCGCGCCGGCTCGTGGACCAGAAGCACCCGAACACGCTCTACGCCGTGGCCACGGTGCAGGAGGAAGTGGGCCTGCGCGGGGCGAAGACGTCGGCCAGCAAGGTGCGCCCCGACGTGGCGTTCGCGCTGGACGTGGGCATCGCGCACGACACGCCCGGCACCGAAGGCGACGAGAAGCTCGGCGGGGGCCCGCTGATCGTGATCTACGATGCCTCTTCGATTCCGAACCGGCGGCTGCTCGACCTGGTGCTCGACACCGCCGCCAAGCAGAAGATCACGCTCCAGTTCGAGTCGGTGGAGCGCGGCGGCACCGACGCCGGCCGCATCCATCTCACCGGGCAGGGCGT
>DATLUU010000129.1:0-4684 GCA_035577885.1 Verrucomicrobiia bacterium | reverse complement strand
CGGCGGTCGGCGTGCTCGGCCTCCGCCACGAGCCAGTCGACGAGCGCCGCGAACGCATCGAAGCCCACGACGCGCTTCGAGTCGGCGACGAAGTTGGAGAGCGCGTTGATGTCGTAGTAGACGTGCCGGCCGGTGCGGTCGTCGATCAGGTACTCGATGCCGCCGATGTCGATGCCCGCGGCGGCCACGATGTGCTCGACCTCGGCCACGATCTCCGCCGGCGGCGTGTAGCCCTCGACGCGGAGCCCGGTCTTCGGCGCGTCCACGGGGCATGCGGCGCGCTCCAGCTCGGAGCCGTCCAGGCCGCGGCAGATGTCGGCCGGGCAGAGGTCGAAGCTCTCGCCGCTCGTGTACACGCGGATGCCGTAGAGGAATCGGCCGCCCAACGTCTCCACGCGCACGATACGGGCGTCGCGCGCGGGCAGGAACTCCTGGACGAGCGCGGTGTGGTCGAGCCCGAGGTCGAGCGTGCGATCGTCGGCAGCGGCCTGCAGCGCCTCGAGCGTGTCGAAGCGGCGCACCCCCGCCCCACTGCCGCCGATGTTCGGCTTCACCACGATGGGGAACTCGAGGCCGCGCGCCGCCGCGGGGGCCTGACGCGGCTCGTGGATGACGCGGGCGCGTGGGAATTCGAGGCCGAGCGAGTCCAGCAGTGCGAGCTGGCGCGCCTTGGAGATCTCGGTGAGGAACGCGCGCGTGCCGTTCACCACGCGCACGCCGTGGCGCTCGAGCTGGTCCAGGTACTGGGCGGTGTAGAAGATCCCGTGCCCCACCCCGCGCCGCCACGCGGACGGGCTCATGCGGTTGAAGACCAGCGCGTAGGGCGGGCGGGCGCCGCCGGGCTCGTAGCGGTGGTGCGCGGCATCCAGGCGCGCATACGGCACCCCGCGGCGCTCGAGCTCGGTGAACAGCGGCCGGAACCAGTCGGGATGTTCGTGGTAGACGGCGATGGGTCGATCGGGATGGACGGGCATGATGGGTGACCTCTCTTCTGGTATCCCGGTGGAAGCGAAAAGACCCGCGGCCCCCACTCGGGAGTGGGAGCCGCGGGTCCGGGCGTTCTGTGGCTGAGTGTGTCTGGCTAGTTCGCGTCCTCAGCACGTGTGCGCCGGCAGCGCAGGCTCCCTCGGAGCATGCGACAACCGCACGAACACATCGGCGCGGACAGGAACAGCATCGGGAACCCCCTGGAGACGAAACCGCCCGCCGGCGCACGACGCGGCCGCGGGCTCGTGACAAGAATGGTCCGCGAGATGCCGCCGGCCGTCAAGCCGGAGGGGCGATCGCACCGCCCCACTAATGTAGAAGGTCCACCCCCACCGCCGCCCCTCTTCATCCGCACTTTCGTGTCTCAACCGGGCGAGCAGCGGCGCCGAAAACGCGGGCATGTCCTGCCGCCGCTGGCTGCTCGCCGCCGCCCTCTGCCTGGTACCCGCGTCCGCGGGCGCCACGGCCGGCTTCGCCGAGCGGCACACCGATCTCGCCTACAACGCGCTCGCGGCCGTCCACTGGATCCACCCGGGCGATGGCTGCGACTGCGGCGGCACGTGCTTCCAGCTGGTGCGGCGGAACGACCGCTTCGGTCGCTTCGCCGGGCTCGAGTGCTCGCTCTCCCGGCTGAGCCTGCCCGCATCGGCCAGCCAGACCGTGGTGATGGCGCAGTGCTGCGCCGACGGCGCCTGGGTGGTCTACGACCTCGCCCGCGAGCAGGTGCTGCTGCGCACACCGGACCGGGCCGCGGCATTGGCGCGCTGGGCGGCCCTGGGCCTCGCCGCGCCGCGGTTCGCGGAGGCGACGCGCGGCGCACACGGGCTCCACCCGACGTGGGCGTCGCGGGTCGAGGACGCGGCCTACCTGCTGCTCATGTGGCTGCCCGTCCTGCTGCCGCTGCTGTTCGTGATCGGGATGTTCCGGTTCGTGACCGAGCTGCGCCGCTACCTCGCGACGCGGCGGCTGATCCACCTCATGTGGTGCGGCGTGCTGCTGCTGCCCCCGCTCTCCGTGGCGTGGTTCGTCTTGCGTGTCGTGCTCGGCGCCGGACACGGGCTCGGCCGGTAGCCTCATTTCTGGAATCCGCTTGGCCTCCCGGCGGTGCCGCGGGTAAGTTTGTCCCCTTCAGGCCACTGAGGGGAACCGTCGCAATGGCACAGGTCACGCCGTCCGCACCTCCGGAGGCACGGCCCGCCGGGGTCGAACGCGCCGTCGAGGAGGGCGCAGCCATGGCAGCGGGCCTCCCTCCCGCGATCGCGCGTTGGGCCGCCTCGGCCCAGCCCTTGCGCCGCGCCGTCGTCCTCCTCCTCGTCGGCACCTCCTACTTCGCCGCCGCGAAGCTGGGGCTCCTGCTCGCGATCGTCCACACCAGCGCCACCGCGGTGTGGCCCCCCACCGGCATCGCGCTCGCCTCGCTGTTGTTGCTCGGGAACCAGGCCTGGCCGGCGATCGCGGTGGGCGCGTTCCTGGCGAACATCACCACGCACGGGAGCCTCGCCACCTGCGCCGGCATCGCCACCGGCAACACCCTCGAAGCGCTGGTCGGGGCCTGGCTCGTCCGCCGCTACGCCCGCGGGCGCGAGGCGTTCTTCTCCGGCCTCGATGCGTTCCGGTTCACCGTGCTCGCCGGCGTCCTCGCCACCTCGGTGAGCGCCACGTTCGGCGTGCTGAGCGTCACGCTCTGGGGCGACGCGACCTGGGCGAACTTCGGGCCCATCTGGTGGACGTGGTGGCTCGGCGACATGGGTGGCGCGTTCGTGGTCGCCCCGCTCATCCTGCTCTGGAGCACCGGCCCCCGCGTTCCCTGGAGCGAGTGGACGCGTGCGCGCGCGGTCGAGGCCGTGTGCGCGTTCGCCGCCCTGCTCCTCGCCGGGCAGGCCATCTTCGGCTGGCTCGCCCCGGTCGGGAGCGACCCGGTCGTGCTCAAGTTCCTGTGCATGCCGATCCTGATCTGGATCGCCTACCGCTTCGATCCGCGCACCGCGGCCACGGGCGTGTTCGTGCTCGCGGCGATCGCCACCCTCGGCACGGTGCGCGGGGCGCTCGCCTCCGGGCCCGGCGTGCTCAACGAATCGCTGATGCTCATCCAGGTCTACCTCGCGGTGGCCGCGATGAGCACGCTCGTGCTGGCGGCGGCCGTCCACGAGCGCGCGCAGGCGGAGCGCGCGCTGCGCGCCACCTCGGACGAGCTGCGCGAGGCATTGACCGAGGTGGAGGCGTTCAGCCACGCGGTCTCGCACGACCTGCGAACGCCGATGTCGACGGTGTACAACTACGCCGCGGTCCTCGAGGAGGACTACGGCGAGCAGCTGGACCCCGATACGTTGGGGCGACTGAGGCGCATCCGCGCCAGCGTGCGGTCGGCCACGGATCTGCTGGACGAGCTGGTGAAGTTCGTGTGGGCGGGGAACCCGACGATCCCCAAGCGGACGCTGGACATGACCGCGCTGGCGCGCGAGGCGTGCGCCGAGCTGGTCGTGGCCACCGAGGACGGCAGCGCGGTGCAATTCGATGTCGGCGACCTGCCGCCGGCGCACGGGAACCCGCAGATGCTGGGCCGCGTGCTGTACAACCTGCTCAGCAACGCGGTCAAGTTCACGCGCGGGCGCGAGGCCCGGCGCGTGGCGATCTCTGGCCGCGTCGAGGGGAATGAGAACGTCTATTCTGTAGTGGACAATGGCGTCGGGTTCGACCCGCGGCTCGGGGAGGAGATGTTCCGGCCGTTCTACCAAGGGAATCCGGTCCGGTACGCCGGTGCCGGCCTCGGGCTGGCGATCGCGGCGAAGATCGTGCGCCGGCACGGGGGACGTGTGGGCGCCGAGAGCGATGGAACGAGTGGGGCGCGGTTCTGGTTCACACTGCCTGAGGGGGGGATCGATGAACCTGTTTCCGGGGGTCCTGCTGGTCGATGACGACGAGGACTATCTCTTCGTGGCCCGGCGCGCGATCGAGCGCGCGAAGCTGCGCGCGGACGTGCGCGTGACGCGAGATGGCGAAGAAGCGCTGCGCGTGCTCGGGCTCGATCCCGGCGGTGTCGAGCCCGCCGCGCCGTACACCCTGGTCGTGGTGCTGCTGGACCTGCGCATGCCCGGCCTCGGCGGGTTCGAGGTGCTGCGCCGGATCCGCGAGAACGAGCGCACCCGGGAGCTGCCGGTGGTGATGGTCTCCACCTCGAACCAGCCCGACGACGTGGCGCGGAGCTACGCGCTCGGCGCCAACAGCTACGTCGTCAAGCGCATGGACTCCGAATTCCCCGGCGGCTACGTGGTGGACGCGGCCCGCTACTGGGTGGAGCTCAACGAGCCGCCTCGCGTGGTCGCGAGAGGCTGAGGGAACGCACGACATGCCCCGATACTCCGCATTGATCGTCGAGGACGACGCCGGGCTGCGCGACAGCCTCGGCCTGGTCGTGGGCCGCGAGGGCTACGACGTGCGCTACGCCTCCAGTCTCGCCGAGGCGAAGCGCCTGCTCGCCGAGCTGGCCGCCGACGTCGTGCTGCTGGACCTGGGCCTGCCGGACGGGGACGGCATCGAGCTGCTGCGCGACGAAGACCTGGCCGTGCGCAGCGACTTCATCGTCATGACCGGCAACGCCAGCGTCGAGTCCGCGGTGCAGGCGTTGCGGGTGGGCTCGCTCGACTACCTGACCAAGCCCGTGGACCGCGACCGGCTGCGGACGCTGCTCGCGGGCGTG
>DATLUU010000128.1:0-8336 GCA_035577885.1 Verrucomicrobiia bacterium | reverse complement strand
CGGTTCGCGCGCACCGAGATGGCGCCGCGCACGGCGGCGATCGTCGTTCCAGCCATCGAAGCCTCCCGTGATCGAAAACGAATCGCGGGAGCATAGGACAACGGCGGGCTCGACGGGGACGACCGCCTCAGCTCGGGAACTTCATCCGCTCCACGAGCGCGGCGTAGCGCGGATCGCCGCGCAGGGAATCGAAGCGCGGGTTCACGCGCATCCACACCATGGCGCGATCGTGCTCGGCGAAACCGCGCTCGAGCTTCGCGAACGCGTTGTCCAGATCGCCGAGTACGGCGTACGCGCCCGCCAGGGCATACGGCGGTATGTTCGCGCTCGCAGGCATGGCCTCGAGTGCGGCGATCTCCGCGCGCGCCTCGTCGCGGCGCCCGGCGAGCGCGAGCGCGCACGCGTAGCCGGCACGGATGCGCGGATCGTCGTCCAGCGTCATCACGCGGCGGTATTCCTCGACGGCCTCCTCCGGCCGCCCGCCCTGCTCGAGGATGCGCGCGCGGTCGGCGATGCCGCCCAGGCTCGGACCCGGCGGCGCGATGGCGTTCATGCGCTGGTGGTACTCGAGCGCCTCGTCGAAACGCCGCGCGTAGTAGAAGACGTTGATGAGCGTGGTGGGCATCGCCCAGGACAGCGCGTCCAGCTCCTCGGCGGCGCGCGCCTCGGCGAGGGCCTCGTCGAACTTGCCGAGCGTGTTCAGGTACTCCGCGTACCACTGATGGCCGGTGGCGTATTCCGGCGCCAGCTCGATCGCGCGCTTGAACGAGCGCTCGGCCGCGGCCCAGTCCCAGTCGTCGTACTGCAGCGCGAACGCCAGCGACGCGTGCGCCTCGGCGAGGTCCGGGTCGAGCTCGACCGCCTTCTTCGCCGCCGCCTTCGCCATGCGCAGCGCCAGGCGCGGCGGCAGCCACGGCGCGAGGATGTTGTAGCAGTCGGCGAGCCCCGAGTAGGCGGGCGCGTAGCCGGGATCGGCGTCGATCGCCTGCTCGAAGTGCTGGATCGCGCGCTCGAGCCCTTCGCGCGTGCGCTTGTTCCACTGCCGGCGTCCGAGCGCGTACGCCTCGCGCGCGACGGCGCTGCTCGACACCTGCGCCGGGCCCGGCGCGCGCGGACGCACCGCCGGCGAGCGGCGCGCAACCTCCAGCTCGCCGCCCTCGACGAGTCGCCGCAGGTCGTCCGCCACCTCGCGCGCGGAGGCGTAGCGATCGGAGGCGCGCTTCTCGAGGCAGCGCAGGATCACCGCCTCGAGGCCGGCGGAGAGTCCCGGGCGCGCGCGGCGCGGCGGCACCGGCGCCTGGTGCAGGATGGCGTCGGCGATCGCCGTGGACACACGACCGGAGAACGGCGCGAAGCCCGTGACCATCTCGTAGAGCACGGCGCCGAACGCGAACACGTCGGTGCGCAGGTCGACCGGCTGGCCGAACAGCTGCTCCGGCGCCATGTAGGGCACCGTGCCCACCAGCTCCACCGTGCGCGTGCGATCGCGCGACGCCGTGGTGGGCTCCTCGTCGAAGCAGGCGGCGAGCCCGAAGTCCAGCACCTTCACGTGCCCGCGCACGGTGACCATGACGTTCGCGGGCTTGAAGTCGCGATGCACCACGCCCTGCTCGTGCGCGGCGGTGAGCGCTTCCGCCATCTGCAGCGCGATCGGCAGCGCCTCCGCCTCGGCGAGCGGGCCGCTCTCGAGCCGCTCGGCGAGCGTCACGCCGCGCACGAACTCCATGACCAGGAACTGCCGGCCGTCCTCGGAGTCGATGTCGTACACGGTGGCGATCGCGGGGTGGTCGAGCCGCGACAGCATCCTCGCCTCGTCCGCCAGGCGCTCGCGGTGGCCGGCGCGCTCGTGCGCGCGCGGGAGCAGGAACTTCAAGGCCACGTCGCGCTCCAGGCGCTCGTCCCAGCCGCGGTAGACCACGCCCACGCCGCCCTCGCCCAGGCGCTCGATGACGCGGTAGTGGGAGACGACGTGACCGATGAGCGACGATTCCACGGCAGCCCCCCCGGCTATTCCAGGGCCGGCGTCGCCGCGAGCTTGGTGATGTACTCCTCGGGCAGGCGGAAGTGGCGGGCGCCTTTCAGCACCGCGTCCAGGTAGCGCCGCGACGGCGGCGACGGATTGGCCGGCCGCGCGATGTAGATCCACACCCGGAGCCGGCGCGGGAACGAGCCATCGTCGGCGCGCACGAGCTGCACCGATGCGCTCTCGCGGTCGTAGACGTTGTGCTGGTCGCCGGGGCCGACGAAGTGCTCGTAGGTGTCGAGCGCCGCGAGGTTGGCCTCGGAGAGGTCGTAGACCACGCCCCACACGCTCGAGCCGTGCGCCACGCCCACGCTCGACACACCGCCACCCCAGTCGTGCGAGGTGAGCGGGAACGTGAGCCGGTGGTCACGCAGCTCGGCCAGGCCCACGACCGAGTGGCCGGGGCAGCGTGCCTGCATCTGCTCGGGATCGAGATTCGACCCGTAGGCGAAATAGAACATCTCGAGTCTCTGGGGGATGGCGGCGAAGCGGGCGGGTGTCACGCAGGATAGCCGATTGGCGCGATCCGCCCCCGTCGCTATAGTCCCGGCTTCCTACAGTGTCCCCCAACGGCTTTGGCCGCCCCTCCCTCCTGGAAGACCATGTCCGTCGACATCCTCGCCTTCGGGCCGCACCCGGACGACGCCGAGATCGGCGTCGGTGGCGTGCTGCGCAAGCTGAAAGATCGCGGTCGGAAGACCGGGATCATCGACATGACCTCCGGCGACATGGGCTGGGGCACGCCCGAAGTACGCACCGAGGAAGCACGGGCGGCCGCCAAGCTCCTGAAGCTCGACGTGCGCGAGTGCCTGGACCTGGGCGACTGCCGCGTCGAGGACACGTTCGAGAACCGGGTCAAGGTCGCGAGCGTCATCCGCCGCCACCGGCCGCAGGTGATCCTCGCGCCCTACTACGACCTGCCGATCGGCCGTGGCCTCGGCCACAACGACCACTACAAGACCGGACAGATCGTCGCCAACGCGTTCAACCTCGCGCACCTGGCCAAGGCGCCCTGCGAGGGCGAGCCGCACCAGGCCAAGGCGATCTACTTCTACTTCGTGCCGCCGGGCACCAAGCCCACGTTCGTCGTCGACATCTCGGGGTTCGTCGAGGACTGGCTTGCGGCCATCGACTGCCACAAGTCCCAGTTCTATCATCCGGACCGGCCGCGGCCGAACCACCTGCCCCACCCGCGCGAGGCGTTCGAGACGTACGCGCGCTACTGGGGCTGGCAGATCGGCGTCCGACATGCCCAGGCGTTCATCGCCACGACCCCGCTCTACATCGACGACCCACTGCAACTCGTGGAGAAAGTGGCCCCGCGCCCATGACGACCCGCCGTAAGCCTCCCGGCCTCTCGCTCCTCTTCATGGCACTCGCGCTGTTCGGCGCATGTGCCGCGAAGAAGGCCTCGACCCCGAAGCCGCCCTCGGCCAAGGCGAGCGAGGCGACGCTCGACCACGTGGAGTCGTTCTACGAGCGACTGCTCGCGATCCGCCGCCCCGACCTCGCCGCGGCCTACGGCTTTCCGCCGCGCGAGGAGACGTTCGAGCCACTCACCGAGAGCGACCTCGCCACGCACATCGAGGACCTGAACCTGATGCTCGCGGACGTCGACAAGGCGGCGCCGGGCTCGAAAGCGGACACGCTGCGTGCGCGGCTGTCGCGGGAGCTCCTCCAGTACGGCCCCACGGGTGCCATCCGCCGCGACCCGTTCCTGTGGATGGACATCCTCCAGGCGGCGTTGATGGCGCCGCTCGCCGGCAACCAGGTCGGCGGCTGCGACGAGACGCACAAGATCGAGGTGCGCCTGCGCATCCTCCCGGAGGCGCTGCGCGGCGCTTCGGTGCTGATGCGAAATGCCCCCGCGCCGGATTCTGCAACGTTCCAGCAGCGGGTGGCGCGATTCGAGTTTTTCCTCAGGAGCGATCTCCCGGCCCGGACCGATGCTTGCAAGGATGGCAGGCGCCTGGCCGAGTTCACGGAGGCCGATACGTTGGCCGCCGCATCGCTGTTGGAGTTCCGCCGTTCGCTCGTGCCGGGTGAGTGACCACACCCAGTCAAATCCCAGTGCGCGTTGCATCATCGGCGTTGACCCTGCAAGCTCCCGGCCGCTAAGCTTCGAGTGCTGTTGCTGTCGGTCCCATGGATGGGCCCGGCGCCGGGCGAAGGTCCGGCACAACTCATTGAGGAGGACGAGGATGTCGTTTCGCGTGACGGGAGCCCTGCTCACGACCGCTCTGCTGGCCGCCACGGCGCTCGACGCCGGGGCCGCGCCGGCTGCCACGCCGGCCCCACCGGCCCCCACGATCACCACCGTGCACCGCAGCAGCGGCACCGCGACCCATCGCACCCGCCGGCACGCCTATCGCCACCGCGTGCCCCCCGAGGGCGGGGTCTACGCGCGCAACGCCATCCTGCTCGACCCGCTCACGGGCGAGGTGCTGTTCGAGAAGAACGCCTCGCGCTCGGTGCCGATCGCGTCGCTGTCCAAGCTCATGACCGCGCTCGTGTTCCTGGAGCAGAAGCCGGACCTCGACAAGGAGGTCACGGTGAACGCCCAGGAACTGGCCGGCGCCGGCCACACGCAGCTCCGCCGCGGCGAGGTCGTGCCGCTGGGCGAGCTGCTGCACATGAGCCTCATGTGCTCGGACAACTGCGCCACGCGCGTCATCGCGCTCGAGTCGGGCCTCGCGCCGGACGAGTTCATCGCGCGCATGAACACCAAGTCGATCGAGCTCGGGCTCACCGGTACGCGCTTCGTCGAGTTCACCGGCCTGAACGAGCACAACGTCTCCACGGCGGCGGACGTCGCCCGGCTGCTGCACGCGGCCGCGAACGAGCCGCTGATCGCCGAGATCACCACCACGCGCTCGTACGACTTCCACACCGCCCGCCGCTGGCACACGATCGGCAACACGAACCGCCTGCTCTACGGGCGCTACGAGGTGCTGGGCGGCAAGACCGGCTTCATCCGCGAGGCGGGCTACTGCTTCGCCACGTGGGTGCGCGCGCAGGGCCGCGACCTGATCGCGGTCGTGCTCGGTGCGCCCACGAACGCCACGCGCTTCGCCGACGCCGTGCGCCTGATCCAGAAGGTGCCGCCGGCCACGTCGACGAACGCGACCACGACGTCGTCGCAGTAGCCGCCGCTTGAAGGCCGCCCGCTCAGGCCTCTGGGTGGCGGCCCTCGCGGGCTTCGGTGCCGGGCTCGCGGGCGGGCTCTTCGGCGTCGGCGGCGGCATCGTGATGGTGCCGGTGCTGACCGCGTTCTTCGGCCTCACGCAGCATCAGGCCCACGGCACGTCGCTCGCCGCGGTGGCGGCGACCGCGCTCGCGGGGATCGTGGTCTACGGCCTCTCGGGCCACGTCGCCTGGCTGCCGGCGGCGCTGATGGCGGTCTCCGGCGCCTCGACCGCCCGGCTCGGGGCGCGGCTCGCCCACCGCACCCGCCGCGAGCAGCTGACGCTGGCGTTCGCGGTGTTCATCCTCGCGGTGGGCCTTCGCATCCTGTGGCGGGCGCCGGTGCCGAGCGGTACCGGCGCGCTCGCGGGCGGGCCGTTCTCGGGGCCCCTGGGGCTCGCGGTGGCGCTCGCCGTCGGGGCGGCGGTCGGGCTGCTCGCCGGCTTCATGGGCGTGGGCGGCGGCATCATCGCGGTGCCCGCGCTCACGCTGCTCTTCGGCATGAGCCAGCAGACGGCGCAGGGGACCAGCCTGGCGTTGATCCTCGGCAGCGCACCGTTCGGGGCGGTGGAGCATGCGCGGCTCGGGAACGTCGAGAAGCGGCTCCTGCCGGGGCTCATGCTCGGTGCGCTGCTCGGTGCGCCGCTCGCGTCCTGGGCCGCGCAACGGCTGCCGCAGGCGACGCTCGCCCGCGGCTTCGCCATCTTCTTGATCGCCAACGCGGTGCGGATGATGTGGGCGGCGAGGGCCAGGAGCGCGGCGAAGACGTAGCTTGATTACCCACAGTCCGGGTGGCATCGCCCGGCGAACGGGATCGCGCGGCCACCCGAGACGAACGGACCACTCGCGAAGCGAACTCCGGTGCCAGTTCGGAGCGCTCACGCGCACGGACACGCGACAAGGTTTTCCATGCCGTGGTTCGCGGGTGGAACAAATGCAGCGCGCGGCATTCTGTTCTTGCCCCGGGTGGGGCAGATGCCGCAAGGTTGTTGGATCCTGCTTCCTCCAGCGTGCGCCTCGGGCCGTTCCCGCCAGGACCGCGATCATTTCATGGAGTGGGTGGACATCTTCGCTTCCGCTTCAGCCCCCGATCCGGGGACGCAACACGCCTTGACATCTGAAAGGAGTCCCATGATGAAGCGACTCGCTACCCTTGCGGCGTTGCTCGCTCTCAGCGCCACGCCGTCGTTCGCCACGGTCCTGCTGTCCGAGAGCTTCACGTACCCGAACGGCGACCTGACGCCGAACGGCGGATGGGCCGTGTACAGCGGAACACCGCCGACGGATATCCAGGTCAGCTCCGGCCGTGCCGTGGTCAACCACAGCAACGCGCCGGACGATCACATCCTGTTCCCGGTGCAGTCGACGTCGACGAAGACCTACGCCTGCTTCGACGTGATCGTGCCTCCCGTGGGTGGAAACCCGAAGGCGGTCTACTTCTTCGAGCTCAAGGACAACGGTGCGACCAACCTCGTCTCGCGCGTCTACGTGCTCGCCCAGAGCGGCGGTCTCACGTTCGGGATCTCGCACTCCTCCACCAGCACCACGGTGGGCCTGACGCCGTGGACGGCGCCCATCACCGCGGGCACGAAGTACAACATCGTCGTCACCTATGACCCGGTGAACCACTCCTCGACGATGTGGGTCAACCCGTCGAGCGAGCTGAGCCCGAGCGTGACCGACGTGAACGCGGCGATCGCGGCGCTTGCGGTCCAGGGTGTCGGCCTTCGCCAGAGCTCCACGGCCGCCACGCTTCCCCCGGCCCAGGCTTCGGCTTTCGCGGGCACGCTGAACGCCACGGTTTCGGTGGACAACATCGGCGTGGGCACGACGTTCGCCGACGCCTGCGCGCAGTACCAGTCCACGCCGGCCCAGCGCAGCACGTGGGGCCAGGTGAAGCAGATCTACCGGTAGTTTCACCCGCAGCACCGCTTCGCTCGCACGGGACCCCGCGCCAGGTAGAGAGGGCGCGGGGTTCTGCGTTTGGGGAGATCTGCTGACTGCCGCCATCTCCCACTCCGCGACGGGTCGCGTTGCGTGATGCACGCCGGTGGGCGTGAGCACCCTCACCCATCGCCCGCCAACCCATGCGGCGACACGATGTTCGCGCGCGCACCCTCCACGGGCGCGAGCACGGCCGGTGCCGCTGCGCCGAACCCCTGCGGCCACAAGCGGTTCCCGCGCCCCAGAGGCGACGCCGAACGCGCCCGGGAGAGCGGCCGCTCCCTTGCATCTCCCTCACACGGGGCCCGTCTTGCACGGCGGACCTCGACACGCGTTCCCCGCCACCCCACAGCCAACCAGAAGGAGCGCGCATGGCCAGGCCGTCACGGAACCGCCCGCCGCAAAGCCGCCGCACGCTCCGCGCCACGTCCGCGCTCGGCGCGCCGTCGCTGCACGCGCCCGAGGACACCTCCGCGACGCCGCGCGTCGCCTATTCGGGGACGCTGCCCGCCGAGGTCTCTCGTCGTGCCCAGCGCGAGATGGACCGGCTGCGCCGGCTGCCCACGGGCTCGCCCGAGGCGGCGCAGGTGCGCGCCTACCTCCAGTGGCTGTGGGGCACGCCGTGGGAGACGCTCGCCGGTGAGGACGCCGATCTCCGCCACGTGCAGGCGGAGCTGGAGCAGGAGCACCTCGGCCTCGGCAAGGCGAAGGAGCGCATCCTCGAATACCTCGCGGTGCGCCAGTTGAAGCACGACCTCCCCGGGCCTGCCCTCTGTGTCGTCGGGCCCCACGGGACCGGCAAGACATCGTTGGGCTCTGAGGTCGCGCGCGCGCTCCACCGGCCGTTCGCGCGCGTCAACGTCTCGGGCACGAGCGACGCCGCCGAGCTGGTGGGCGAGACGCGCAACGCGCCCGGCGCTCAGCCCGGGAAGATCCTCCGCGCCCTGCGCACGGCGGGCGTACGCAACCCGGTGCTGATGATCGACGGCGTCGACAGGCTGGTGGGCGAGGGCGGCCACGGCGTGGTCGAGGTGCTCCTGGAGCTGCTCGATCCCGAGAGCGCGGCGCAGTTCACCGACCATTACCTGGGCGTGCCCATCGACCTCTCCCACGCGGTCGTGCTCATGTGCGCGAACCAGCTCGAGCTGGTGCCCGACGCGCTCCAGGAGCGCATCGAAGTCATTGA